>DASPJN010000194.1:0-48434 GCA_035628595.1 Chryseosolibacter sp. | reverse complement strand
TTACCGCGGGAATTCTTAACTTTACGGGCAATTTTTCAATAACATGATTTACAACTCGATCGTAGAAACTATCGGAAATACACCGATCGTTCGCCTGAATAAACTTGTCAAGGGCATTCAGGGGACAGTACTGGCAAAAGTAGAATACTTCAATCCGGGCAATTCGACCAAAGACAGGATGGCATTGAAGATGATTGAAGACGCCGAAAAAAGCGGGAAGCTGAAGCCAGGAGGTACGATCATCGAGGGAACTTCTGGCAATACCGGGATGGGTCTTGCTTTAACCGCTGTGGCGAAAGGCTACAAATGTATCTTCACAATGGCTGATAAGCAGTCGCAGGAGAAAATTAACATCCTTAAGTCAGTTGGGGCGGAGGTGATCGTTTGTCCTACGAACGTAGCACCTGAAGATCCGAGGTCTTATTATTCTGTTGCCAGGAAGTTAAATCAGGAAATCCCTAACTCGATTTATCCGAATCAATACGACAATCCTTCGAACGCGCAGGCGCACTATGAATCAACCGGGCCAGAGATATGGAAGCAGACGGAAGGAAAGATCACGCATTACGTCGCCACTGTTGGAACTGGCGGATCGATGTGTGGGACGGCAAAATATCTGAAAGAACAAAAACCGTCACTGGTAACTGTGGGTATCGACACATTCGGATCGGTGTTCAAGAAATATAAAGAAACAGGCATTTTCGACGAGAAAGAAATTTATCCATACCTGACCGAAGGATTTGGCGAAGACATACTTCCGAAGAATGTCGACTTCGATGTGATCGATCACTTTATTAAAGTTACGGATAAGGACGGCGCTATCATGGCCCGAAAACTTTCGCGTGAAGAAGGATTGTTTGTAGGGTGGTCAAGCGGTTCGGCCGTTCATGGAGCACTTGAATACGCACAGGAACACTTGAAGAAGGATGATATTATGGTGATCCTGCTTCCTGATCACGGAACCCGATATCTCGCTAAAGTTTACAACGATCAGTGGATGAAAGATCACGGTTTCCTTGAATCGAGATCATTTGGTTCCGCCAGAGATATTATCGCGAAGCGCAACGGAAAGGATAGTTTATTCACAGTAAGTAAATCATCAAAAGTAAGTGAAGCGATCCTTGTACTCAACAAGGAAGGCATTGACCAGATCCCGGTTACGGATCAAAATCAATTTGTCGGAAGCATCAGCTCGTCAGCCCTGCTTGAAAAGATCATTGCTGATCCGCAATTACAGAGCAAGCAAGTCGGTGAGGTGATGGATAAACCAATGCTGTTCGTTGCACCTGATAGTACCCTCGATGTCCTTACTTCATTGTTGAATAAAGATAACAAGGCTGTTCTCGTGCGCGACGACAACGAGAGCGTGCACATCATTACCCAGCATGATGTTTTGAAAGCTATGACGATGTAAGCGCCGGCCTCATTAATGCTTAAGAACGGCCTGTTCATATTTCTGATATTTTTTTGTCTTTCCGCAACAGGACAAAATGCCTTACCGGACAGTCTGGAGTCATGGTATGTAGGTGTGGCACGTGATTCCGTGTTTGTTGATGAGTTGAATGCGCGTTCGCTTGAATATCTCAAAACCAATCCAACCGTGGCACGCCAGGTAGCTACTCACGCTGGCGATGTTGCATCAAGGATCAGATATCCCGAAGGCTATGCGCGCTCACTGCTGATTGTTGGTAACTCCTACTGGTACGAGGGTATCTATGAGTTTGCTCAGAATTATTACTTGTTAGCTGCGCGTCAGTACCAGGCGATGAAAGACAGTGTTGGTCTTGGCCAGGCATATAACAACATAGGCGAGGTATACAAACGTTTGGATGAGGATAAGAAAGCCCTGGAATACCTGCTTAGGGCAGACCAATTCAAGCAAAAAGATTCGGCAGCGATTGCGTTGACATTTCACAATATTGCAGAATTGTATCTAAAACTTAATGACGTTGAAAGGGCAATGCCGTATATAAACAAGTCATTTGGTTATGCGAAACGTTCGGATAACAAGCGACTGATTGCGTATAATTATTGGAACTTTGCAACACTCTACAAGCTGGCGAAGGAATACGATCGTGCACTTGAGTTTTATATCCTGTCTGAAAACCTATGGGACGATATCGGCGAGACGCGTGCGCTGATACAAACCTATCAGGATAAAGCGGAAATATACAGGATCACGCATCGATACAATGAAGCTGAAAAAAACCTGGAGAAGGCAATTGCGCTTGCGTCGAAAATAATGGTACCCGATCTACAGGTAAAAAACTATCGGCGGTTTGCACTGCTTGATTCGATGCGCGGTAACAACCTGCGTGCATATTATTATCTTAATAAACATACGCTGCTTAAAGACAGTGTTTACAACTTATTGAAAGCGGAACAAATTGCGAGACTTCAAACAATTTATGAAACCGAAGAACGCGCAAACGAAAATCAGCAACTAAGAACTGAAAAGGCATTGCGTGAATCACAGCTGGCATTTCAAAAAATATCGCTTGTTACGGTAAGCATCATTCTTATCGCGGCGGCCGTTGTAAGCTGGATATTATATCGGCAACGACGTCGCATTCTTTTTCAGAAAGATGCTATTGAATCACAGGCAACGGCACTTCTGAAACTAAACGACGAGTTACAAAATCTCAACCGTACGCTCGAAGCGCGAATAGATGAAAGAACTTCACAGCTCAGTTTACAGAACACCCGCCTTGCGGAATTCACTTTTATCAACGCTCACAAACTTCGCGCACCGGTGGCCAGCATTCTTGGGTTAATCAACCTGATGACTGAAGTCAAAGAATCGGAGAAACCGGAAATCCTTACACACCTCCGTAAGTGCAGCGAAGAACTCGACAATACCATCAGGACGGTAAGTAAAAATCTTGAAGAGGCGATCGTAAAAGAAGGAAAAGTATGAGTGTCAGCGTTTCGCTGCAACTACTTCGAAGCTCCGCTCTAAAGTTGCACCTTGATCATCGATGACCGTAAGCTTATGATGACCGGGCGAGATCATCAACGGAAGCTGATGGTCTTTTTGTGTCGTTGCGAGATATTCTCCATCAAGGTGCCAGAAAACCTTCGCCCCATCATTTCGATGTGCGACTTGAAAAACTGCACTGCTCAATGTTTCATCAAGCTCTCGCGGAACAAAAATCTTTGCTTTTGTCTTTGGGTAAACAATCTCCATCATCGAAAGCCTGCTATCAACAACACAATCATTGCGGAAGGGTGGCAACAGCGCATACCTATTAACCTTCTTGAAGTAATATTCCTCCACAGGAGGAAGGGTAAACCACGGCACGTGCGTGATCCCATCAAGCCTCTCACACTTATCATGGACGCGAAAACGCAAGTCATTGGTAACGTGTACTAATTTGTGATATGTACATACTCCGGAAGCCAGCCCTGATTTTACTACCCAGATACTATCACTCCGCAGGCATAGCGACGAAGCACGGAACCCACTTTCGTGACAGGTAGGAATAAGTGCCATCTCGGAAAGAGGTTGTTGAAACCAGGTCGTTTGAGGCAGGGATGAAAAAATGTTAAACATCAGGGGTGCTGCCGCATCCGTCCCCGTAAGCCCGGGTCGTCCTTCGCCATCAGCATTCCCGACCCATACCCCCACAACATACTCAGGAGTTACACCAATTGCCCAACCGTCGCGAAAGCCAAAGCTTGTTCCGGTTTTCCATGCAAATTTTCTGGCGCTGCCAAAATGTTTCCAGCCAGCTTCTTCCGCTGGGCGATAAACTTCTGTCAACGTTTCAAATGTATTGTAAATAGCAGCGCTGCTAATCCAGCTCGATTCATCCCTGGGTGACTTCATTTGTGGTACGTCCAGGTATGTTGGTGCATGAAAATCTGACCGATTGTATCGTTGATTCCCCGGCAGATCAAAATAGTTTATCAGCGTTCTTGCCATTGAGGCATAAGCGCCGGCGATGTCCCAAAGAGTTCCTTCAGCGCCGCCAAGAATCAAAGACAGTCCATAATGATCAGGTGGGTTTTTCAGCGTCGTCAGTCCAATATTCTGAAGCAGGCTATGAAATTTCTCGTAACGATAACTACGCAGCATATTTACCGCAGGGACATTCAGTGAACGCGTTAATGCTTCGTCGGCCTTTACGGCTCCATCATATCGCAATGAAAAATTACGCGGCGTAAAGCCATTTAATTGCACGGGGATATCCGACAGCAGTGTTTTTGGCAACAACAAGCCTTCGCTTTGCATGGCAGCATACAAGAATGGTTTTAGAATACTTCCCGTGCTGCGTGGAGCCGCAACAACATCGACATCATTTTCAAAATCGTTAGTGGTGGTGACATTACCTACGTATGCGAGAACTGAGCCGCTTTTCACATCCAAAACAATAGCCGCAGCGTTGTGAATGTGATTTTGTTTTAGAACATCATGCTGTTCGTTAACTAATTGTGTAACGCGTGATTGAATTTCCTTCTGAAGCGTGGTCTTCAGGCGTTGCCCGTTACGTCCCTCTTCTCTCGCCCGCGCCAGCAGATGTGGCGCTTCGCGCGGTAACCGAAAAGGAATTGTGGGAATCGCTTCTTCTTTTGCAAGCGCGCATGTCAACGAATCGATAGTACCGTTTATCCTAAGTTTATCAAGCAGTGCATCGCGTTTTCGCGCTAAGAGCGAACGGTTGCGACCAGGGTGAATCAGCGCCGGTGCATTCGGAAGAACTGCTAGTAGCGCAGCCTGGCCCCAGGTCAGTCCCGATGTACCGGTACCAAAGTAACGCCAGCACGCAGCTTCAATACCGACGACATTGCTTCCAAAGGGAGCGTGTGACGCATAGACCCGAAGAATCTCTTTCTTGCCTGAACGTAACTCCAATCTCGTCGCTAGAAAGACTTCAATGATTTTTTCAAAGATCGTCCTCCTTTCTCTCCTCGACAGACGTATAACCTGCATGGTGATCGTACTCCCGCCACTTACTATTTTACCGGCAGCAAGATTTTGTTTTAACGCACGCGCCATAGACAAAACGTCTACGCCGGGATGCGAAAGGAAACGCTTGTCTTCGAAAGCAAGAATGGCTTTTTGAAATTTGAGCGGCACCGAATCTGTTTCAGGAAAACGCCATTGTCCGTCGTCAGCAATTGACGCGTTTAACAGTTCGCCATCAGACGATTGCAGAATCGTCGCGTACGGGTCGTTGAACAGTCGCTCGGGCAACGAAAAATAATACCACGTCAGGCACAAAATGCAAACCAAAACAACACCACCCCATTTCACTCGCGATGACTTCATTCAGACTATTACTTATGTCATTGTGTGATGTTCTTCACAACCGTTACAACCTGGCCTTTTTTCCTGGCATAGATGCTGCCATCGTACATTGCGTCGCAGGTCACGGCGGGCAAATAGTAAGTGCCGGCATAACTTGCTGTCAACAAAACTTTAAAAGTTTTTCGCTGACCGATCCCAAGGTCAAAGTAAGTATATACCCGATCATCACGAATGTCTTGATAGGTTGGCTTATCAGCTTTCAGTCGATCTTCGGCTTCATCCAAACGCAGGTTGTTAATCTCCCAGCCAGAAGGAAAAATCTGATTCAAAGCGAGATTTTTATATTCTCCCCGAGTGCCAGGGTTTTGAATGGATACCGATGCAACGAATCCCGAGCCCTGAGCCAGTTGCCCGGGATCAACGGGTGATCCGTCCATGTTTGTATAAGTAACGGACATGTTCAGATTGTTAAATTCTTCCCGATCATCACCACGAGCAGGCATACCCTCGGAAACAACCCGCACAAACAATACGCCCCCGGATCTATTGACAACGTTAAGACTATTGGCCTTCGCTCCGTCTATTGGTAACGCTACCTGCGCAAATGCAAGCTCGGTCTGAGCCGAGACACGTTTTCCGTTGTATGAATAGTCAAACTTCAGATCTCCCTTCTTTTCATTTCCAGCAAATGCGCCAGCTGACTTAAGGCACCAGGCGATCGTTTGTGTGCTTAGCCATTGCGATTCATTGCTCAATGCAAGTGATATCTCCCTTAAAAGTTCAAAGGCACGTGTACGATCACCTGTCAATAGTAATGTTTCAAGAATAATCGCCTTGTCCCGTAAATCAGAGCCATAAGTGTAAGCAAGTTCCTGGTAAGGTTTTACAGCTATCGAAAGTTTGCTGATAACATTCTTCGCTGCTTCAGGTTGACCTGCCTTTGCATACGCCGCAGCCAGCATCCATGAAGCGGTCAGCGGAAGCGAGGACTGTTCGCGGAGCCTGTTCATAGCACCCATGTCAGCATCTCCTGCAAGCGCAAGCGTATAAAGCCTGTAGGCCTGTATCAGTTCACTGTTTGAAAATTCCCGGTTTTTTCTCCATGCGTTGGCTTTGTCTCTCTGATATCGCTTCCATCGCCTAATCATTTCAGCCGGCACATGATATCCCTTCGTCTCGGCTTCAACAAGAAAATGCCCCGCATATGTCGTCGACCAACTATCAGCATTTTCTCCACCAGGCCAGTATGTAAATCCACCGTCGCGCTGTTGAAATGATTTGAGCTTATCAATGCCCGCGCGAACATTGTATTGAATTAATGTGCGTTCACCTTCCGACAACACTTTTATCTGATCTACGAACAACTGCGGAAACACGCTTGACGTTGTTTGTTCTACGCAGCCGTACGGGTATTGTAGCAAATATTTTAGACGCTGACCAAGATTAATTGGTGGTAGTGCTGAAACTTCCAGCGATGCGGAGTTGGTTCCGTCCATTCCTATAGGTGACACTTCATTGCTCCATGATTTTCCCGCCTCAACAATTGCTTCGAATGAGCGCGTGATTGGTGGATTTGGATTACGAACTTCAATGTCGATGACATCGGTAGACGAATAGCTGCCTGAGGTTGCTGTCACTTCTACACGTGCTTTACCAAGGGCAGCTTTAACGTTGAGATCGAAGTCGACTGTCATATCTGCGCCAGACATTGTAACATTCTGCGTTTTATTCGGCAATTCGAGCGGACCGGAAACATTGATCTGTACTTTAACATTCTTGATGCTTTTCTCCATTGAGAAAAGAGTCACAGGCAGCTTCAGTTTTTCTTCCGGCCCCAATACGCGCGGCAACGTTGCCAATACCATTAAAGGCTTTCGCACAGGAGTGACCTTCTCTGTTGAACCGTATGCGCCTTCATATCCGGCGACAAGCATTGTTTTAACGGATCCAACATATTGTGGCATTGTGAAAGTAATCTCATCGCTATCGCCAGAAAGTGTAAATGGTCCAAAGAATTTAACCACGGGCTTAAAGCGGTTAGTCTTCGAATCATCTTCCTTTGTCTTGCCCTCAAAATCACCTCCGATAGCAAGCAATCTTTCCACCTCTGAACCGAACGCGCCCATTACGTATGCATACATGTCCCACGTTTTGACCCCAAGCGCTTCGCGGGCATAAAACCTTGACCAGAGATCGGGCGTTCTGAAGCGTGTCAGATCCAGAAGTCCCTCGTCTACAACGGCAAGGGTATACGTCATTTTCCGGTTTGTCTTCTCCGACACTTTAACGACGACCTCACTTCCGGGCTCAAGAACATCCGGCATTGAAACCTGCGGATAAAGATGGGTTTCCTCGTCTTCAACCGTTATGGGTATGACACCGTATAACCGAATGGGAAGATCATTGAACGTTTGAGCATGCGGCTGAATGAGGGTAACATGAACGAAGATGTTTGGCGTCATTTCTTTTGTCACTTCGAACGTAAATGGATTATCACCCTTTTGTGTTTCAAGCCAATGAGATTGGATGACGCGGCTTCCATTCTCAATGGTTACAAGCGCTCTGCCACTATTGCCTGCAGGTATGATGATGCTCGCTTTCTCGCCGATATTGTAGAGCGGTTTATCAGAAGTAAATGTAAGCATCGTTACTCCATCGCTACCTTCACGCGCCCGTCCCGCCCAGCCTGGCCAGTCAATATAAACCACCTTCGCTGTGCTGTGCCCTGAAACCGGATCGTATGCTTTTACTAAGTACCTGCCCCATTCGGGATAATTTATTTTAAACGTCCATGAGCCCTTACCGTTAACCGTTTGAATGTTCCCCTCGTTCACCATTGTTGCATAGGAGTCGGACATATACGCAGCGTTCTCTTCTGTATTATCCCACCACCAGCGCCATTGCAATTTTTGTATTGACATGTGTACGTGGCTTCGTGACACAGGCTTACCATTTGCATCGACTGTAACGACATCTAAGCGGTGCGTTGTATCGGTAAGCAGCATGCCGCGCGCCTTATCTCCTTCCGGCAATCGTATCCCTGTGTAAGATGAATAAGAATAAAAAGGAACACTAAAGCGATCGATGGAGAAGTTTCCGCTCTCTTCATACACCTTTCCTCTGAAAACTGCATTCAGAAACCCAGGTGCATTTTGAGCAGGATCGAGTGTTGTCATTATAGTGGCGTGCCCATCTGCGTCCGTCGATCCCTCAAATATCTGCTGAGCTTCGCTGTAGAACTCTTTACCGGGATCTTCAAAAACAAAACCCGGATACTTCTCAAACTTTGTCTCGGCTTTGGTCATCAGCACTTCGAAAGAGGCTTTGAGATTACGCCCGGGTGCGCCATGCAACCAGTTTACCTGTAGCGTTCCTGCAATGTTATTATCCTCGGCAGTAAGTTTGTCCTTACCGAAATCAAGGTTAATTTTTAAACGATTCGGTTTAACGGTTTCAATTTTGATCGGCTGGATAAACTCCGCCCCTCCTACCTTGACGCGGGATGTCCAGTTGCCGGTCGGCGCATCCGCTGATGTCGCTGTAGCGAAATTGTAGAAACCATTTTCCGCTCTCGATTTTACCAAACGTGTCACAATTTGCCCCTGCGGATTTTGCAACTCCATTACTACGGGATGATTTTCAGGCAACGTTTTACTTTCATCCTCGAGGACAAATGTCAGGTACAATGAGTCACCCGGTCTCCATACGCCGCGTTCACCGTAAATCAACCCCTTCAATCCTTTGCTGATCTGCTCGCCCCCGACATTAAAATTGCTCAATGAAAGCGACTCACCGTCAAACAACTTTAAATAGCCGCGCTGAGATCCATTTTTAGCAACCAATGCAAAAGGTCGGTCTTTTGAATTTAATGTAAGCCTTCCTTCGCTGTCTGTTGCTCCGCTTGCGATTACCTGTTGTTGATAATCAAACAACTCAACCGCAACACCCGAAAGCGGGCTTGTCGTTTTCAGATCCGTAACAAATACAACGGTATTGCCATCAGTCCCGCGCTTTGCAATCAGGCCGAGATCTGACGCGATAACATTTCGCTTGATCGACTTATCACCCACGTAATAGGAAGAATGACACGGATTGTTTCGTTCATTCCAGTCATAGTCTTCATCGTAATAGTAATCTTCATAAGAATCCCAGTAACTGTTTTCATTTTCAGGTTCTGACCAATCTTCTTCCTGAAGAAGCTGCGAATGTTGCCCTTCGGCATCATCGTCCTGGCATGTCCAATAGATATCCTTCTTCTTGAATCCAATTTGAACCTGGTAAATCGCACCTGGTTCTGTCGTAATCAATTCAGCAAGATCGAGTGTAAATCTGTTCCACCGCCCAAGATCCGCGACTCCCGACCCTTCGAGCGTAACATTCTTTTTTAGAATATTTTTGCCTACGCGACGGAGTTCAGATCGTCCATCGAAATTGTTAACCTGTAAAAACTGAAGGACATTCGCTTCATACACTTTGATTATCTGGACATCGATCGATTTGAGATTTACTGCTTCGAAAGGCAGGATGAGTCCATTTGAAGATGGTAGAATATTTCCTTTTCCGACAAAACGAACAGAAGGATTCATTTGCTCGAACACGACTGTCGCCTCTTCGGCTTTTGACATTCGATAGTCAATAATATTTCTGATCCCAGGTTCAATTCGAATTGTCTTCGTTCCTGTTTGTCGCACTGAAGGATAAACATGAATTTCGTTGTCCTGTATTTTATAATCGAGTGTTCCAACGTCATCAATTGATATTAAGCCGCGTACGTCCTGGCTTTCTTTCAAAGGATCCGAAAATTGCAGAACAACGTACTGATCCGGATTCTGAACGACTTTTGTATCCATTAACTTAAAATCGCTTAACGATGGTATTTCGATCTCACGCGTTTCATTTCGTTCGATGCCAATGTCACTCGCATTGATTGCCAGACTGACGCGAGAAGCTGCATCTCTCCGCGCGATTTCTTCTATTGAAAAAAAGTGTTGTCTTCCATCAGCATTATGAGTCCATTGGATTTTCAGACTGGCACCATCCTGCGATGCACTGAGTGTCTTTTCAACAGATGCATTATCCGCGTAGTCGGCGGTGAGAAACACACCTTCCGCGCGCTGTCTTTTCAAATCCGTTTTTATATAGGGTGTGATGTTCTCAATGTTGACTTCATAATTCTGCGGCAACACCTGAAAGTTATACTCAAATGTTTCGAGGTCAGCGTCGACTCCGGGCATTAGTTTCGAAAGGAAAAAGCGCGCCTCATAAACCTGCCCGGCATTCAATAAATGCTCAGGCTTAAACTCAATGATATTTTTGTCAACCCATACAGTCTTACCAGAAACGGATGGAGAGAAATCAAAGAGCCTCACACTTGTCTCCCGGCCGACCTGCGCCGAATCGACAACATTTTCCGTCAGCACGATCCGCAGCGGTGCCCGGGCAGACACTGCACCCGACGTGTATGCCGAAATGTACGCAGCAAACGCTGGGTTCACCGTTTGGGTAACAATTGATTTATTTCCGGTTGAATCGTTGAAATAAAAAACACCGGCGATTGTAAGCAAGAGAGCCACAAAAACGATGGCGATGCTCTTCCAGGATACTAATTTCATAGGGCGTGAGGTTTACTGCAATGAATATGCAATATCACGGTTTTGGTATGGTTTTTTAAATGTTTTTTAAAAAACGTAAGTTCGCAAAGTCCAATTCGGGCACTATCGTCAATCCGCGAATAACAGCCATGAATCCAATCCTTGAGAGAGAGTACTTTCATAACACTGTCTTAGACTATATCGTCGCAGCGTCGATTATTCTTATTGGAACGATTATCCTGCGAATCTTCAAACGCATTATTCTAAACAAACTTCAGCGTTGGTCAGAGAGTACGCCAACCACAGTTGATGATATTATTGTGCGCAGTATCGAGCGCTTTGGTATCGCTGCTTTGCAATTTGCGATTGTCTACTGGGGCATAACCTACCTGACGCTGTCAAGCAAATTTCAAAATGTTGTCCATATCAGCACGTCAATTGTAGTTGCATATTTCCTGCTGAGACTCATATCGACAATCATTCTTCTTCTTCTCCAAAACCGTATTCGCAGTCAGGATCGCGGAGAAGAAAAAATCAAACAGTTGGGTGGCCTGATGTTATTGATTAACATCCTGATCTGGCTTGTCGGCATTGTATTCCTGCTGGATAACCTCAACTACAACGTCACCACGATTATTACCGGTCTTGGTATCGGTGGTATTGCCATTGCGCTTGCGGCACAGAACATACTCGGAGATCTCTTCAATTACTTTGTGATCTTCTTTGATCGCCCGTTCGAAGCCGGCGATTTTATCACGGTAGATGATAAAGCAGGGACGATAGAATACGTTGGCATCAAGACAACGCGTATCCGGAGCCTCAGTGGCGAGCAAATTATTATTGGAAATTCAAACCTTACAGGATCGCGGATCCACAATCATAAGCGCCTGGTAAATCGTCGCGTGGTATTCAATTTGAATATTGATGTGAGAACGCCGCCTGAAAAAATGGAATTACTCCCTGGTGTCATCAGGGCAATCGTTGAAAAGCAAAGCCCGGTCATGTTTGACCGATGTCATTTTGCGAGCTTCGGAGAATGGAGTTTTAAAGTAGAGACGGTATACGCTGTGCTTGATCCTGACTACAACAACTTCATGAACATTCAGCAAAATATCAACATGGAAATTTTGAAGGCGCTAAAGCAGCATGAGATCTATCTCGTTACCGCTGTGCATCTGTCGTTTATTCCGCCGGTAAATCCCTGACATTTATTTTCTCGTTCAATATGTTCATATTTGGTGGTCAGATATGAAACAGCTCACGTTACTACTTGCCGAAGATGAGATTATGGTGCGCCAGGGATTGAAAGCGCTGCTTTATCAACAGCCGAACATCCGGATCATTCACGAAGCCGGCAACAGCGATGAAGTACTTGCGGTACTCGCGAGCAACAACGTTGACATCATTTTGCTTGATGTACGTATGCCGGGCATGCAATGCATACTGCTGGTCGAGCAAATAAGACGTAACTACCCTGACGTAAAGATCCTCGTAATCACCGGCCTTTTTGGTACTGAGTTGATCTTCAATTTGCTGAAGGCTGGAATTCACGGGTTCGTTCAGAAGATGAATGGCTTCGACGAAATTGAAAAAGCAATTGACCAGATTATGATCTCCAACCAATATTTATCAAGCGATGTAATTGAGATCATTCAACAAAATGTTAGCTACTGGAAATACGTGCCGCCAATCAAATTAACCGAAAAGGAAGTGGCGCTCCTGAAGGCGATTGTTTCAGGGCTGACCACAAAAGCCATCGCTGAAAAATTCGATATTCCGGCCAGCTCTGCCGAGACGAACAGGAACCGGTTGATGAAAAAAACAGGGACACAAAATACAGCGGAGCTAATTGCCTACGCCTTCCGTAACGGGATTATCTGACGCAGTGTGCTCCGGTAGTGGGTACGTTACAACCGCGAGCGTTCCCATCAGCCCTTTCTTGAATTCGATTTTCGCGCCTATTTTATTAATCCGCATACGAAGCGTAGACAAAGCGTTTTTGTCTTTGATTTTCACGATCAGGGTCTCAAACTGTTTACCATCATCTTCGATTTCCAGTTCAATTGAGCGTTGAAAAAAACGAAGTCGGACATACACGTGCCACGCCGGTGTATGTTTTGTCACGTTGGTAATCGATTCCTGCACAATGCGCAGCAAATGCTGGCGATGATCATGCCGGATTGGCACTTCTTCCCCCACAGCCTCGAAATGAATAAAGACAACGCCCGGAGCCTCCATACGCTTGCATAGCTCCTGTGCCATGCTTACAAATGATCCAATCTCCTGCTCGGGCATGAGTCTGCGTGAAATCTTGCGGACAGCCTTGATCACATTTTCGAAGTCTTCTTTCATCTGGCGGGTAAGCACGTGAACGGCCGTCAGGTCTTCTGCGCGTTCAAGCTTGTTGATATATAATCGATAGACAGCAAGCTTCTGAATCAGATCATCATGAATGTCGGCGCCCATCTTTTGAATCTCGTTCTCATACCGATCTATCAATTCGTTTACCTGATCAACAGAATAGTTATACTGCGCATTCATGTATTTCTCCTGCAAAACATTCAATGCGTGTTGTCGTTCAGAAAGCGTTTTTTTTGTCCTTGAATAAAGAAGGGCGAAATAAGTAGCGATGACCGCTAAAATGACAATCACCGAGACAAGTAAAAAAGTTACGTCCATGGTCTTAAAGTAAGAATAATATTAAATTTATTCCATGGTTTATTCGATCATAGCCTTATTCCTTCTTCTAATGATGCCACAAGAATCCTTTAAGGATGCACAATTGAAAAAAGTGCGTGTAAAAGACGCCTACACCGAAAAAGAGGAAGTGATAAAGGACTATTTTAAGAAGAAAGGTCTTTCCTACCACGGATACAGTCTTTTCATAAGAGCGTTTAAGCACGAAGGCATTCTCGAAGCATGGGTTAAGAACAAGAACGAGACAACGTATCGTCTACTGCAAACATATTCGTTCTGCGCTACATCCGGCCAGCTCGGGCCAAAACGCAAAGAAGGTGATCTTCAAATTCCGGAAGGAATTTATCAGATTAATCATTTTAACCCGGAGAGTAACTTCCACCTGTCGATCGGCGTTAGTTATCCTAATGCGTCAGACAAAATTCTTAGCGATCCAAAACATCCCGGGGGTGCGATCTACATCCATGGCAATTGCGTCACAGTTGGATGTATCCCAATCACCGACGACAAGATAAAAGAACTGTATGTTATGGCAGTAGAGGCTCGAAGTAACGGCCAGAAAAAAATTCCAATTCACATTTATCCGTTCAGAATGGATGAGTCAAATTTGTCAGCGAATGAACAGAATTTTCCAGAAGAGATCATTGCTTTCTGGAAGAATCTGAAACCGATCTACGAAGATTTTGAGCAATCACGACAGTTCAAAATTGTAAACGTTGGAGACAAAGGCCAATATCAGCTCACTGACGATCTGCTTTGACTACTCTTTGTGAGCAATGGCAAGTGCAAGCGCGCCGACCGTCACTGCATCATTCCTGAGCGCACTCAATTGAATATCAGGGCCCGGATGAAATGCCTCCATGATATAGATTTTGATTTTATCTTCAACCGCCGAGCGCAGGGCTTCATTTACGAAATCAACATTTCCGCCAATAACGATTGTTTCCGGATGTAGCAAATGCACAGCGTGTGAAATAGCAAAGGCAATGTCATCAGCAACCTCAAAAAATATCTGTAATGAGAGTTCATCATTCCTGCTAACACCGTTCATTAATGAAACGATTGGCTGATCCTTCGAGCGGTTGAGCGATTTTGCAAGAAAGCTTCCGCGCTGCGTTGAAACTGCTGACTGAATTTTTGTTTCGATTGCAGTGATCGAGCAACATGCCTGCACTGTCCTGCATGTCTTATCCAGCCGCACATGCCCCAGCTCTGTTTCACCCGGTCGATTCCCGTGATATATCTCCTTTCCAACAACGTGACCAGCGCCAATACCACTGGCGATTGTTACATAAAAGACGTTGTCGTAATTTCTTCCAGCACCAAATAGTGCTTCACCAAAGGCCGCGACATTGGCGTCATTCTCGACCGAAACAAAAACACCCGTCAGATCCGACAACCAGTTTCGCAAAGGAAAATTTGACCAACCCTCCATGTCATACGAGGTCCATATTTTACCGGTTTTATGATCTACCGGCCCACCAAAACCGATGCCTATACCACGAATAATTTCGGTGTCAATTTCATTAAACAATGTTGTGATCTGCGCGCACATCGCTTCCGCGCCGGCGTTTCGATTTATGCCCGCCGTATACCGCTGGAGAATATTTGCACGATCATCACCAATGACGATTTGCAAACGGGTATCGACAACTTCAATTCCGGCAAATGATTTCATTCAATCAATTTACCAATTATCAGTGCTAACGGCAACCTATACAGAGAAGTCAAACGCGTGCTTCCGCCTGATTCATGATTTTTGTTTGCACCTGTATAGATTCATGGTGAATGAGCTTCAATAATTCATTTGTGAATGCTTCATTCAATCCCATCGCTTTTCCCAGTGAAAGGCGCGTTGAGATGATCTCTTCCCAACGATTCACCTGAAGGATCGTAACATTATTTTCTTTCTTGTATTGCCCAATTTGTTCAGAGATCTTCATGCGTTGTGCGAGCTTTTGCATGATCTCGTCGTCGAGGTGATCGATCTGCTCACGAAGAATACTCAACGTATCCTTAAAATTCTTGTTATCCGACGACACCGTTCGCACAACAAGTCCGGATACAAGCTTGGCCAGAACAGATGGTGTGATCTGTTGCTTTGCATCACTCCACGCAGCATCGGGATTGATGTGGCTTTCAATCATTAATCCAGCCATATCAAGATCAAGCGCTTTCTGAGAGATCATTCCAATCAGGTCGCGATTTCCTGCAATATGACTTGGATCGCAAATGATATCGAGTTCAGGTATAAGCGTTTTCAACTCGATCGACAAGTCCCACATGGGAGCATTCCTAAATGGACCTTTTTCGAAGGATGAAAACCCGCGGTGGATAGCTGCCAGCTTCGTAACACCGGCTTTATTAAGTCGTTCAAGCGCGCCAATCCATAATTCAAGGTCGGGATTAACCGGATTTTTTACCATCACAGGGATATCGACACCTTTAAGTGCATCGGCGATTTCCTGGACCGAAAATGGGTTCACGGTAGTGCGCGCTCCTACCCACAAAATATCGACACCTGCTTTTAGGCATGCGTCTACGTGCGCAGCATTCGCCACCTCGGTGGTAATGGGCAAGGCAGTTTCCTTCTTTGCCTGAACAAGCCACTTTAAACCTTCGGCGCCTGCTCCTTCGTATTGTCCAGGTCGTGTGCGCGGTTTCCAGATACCCGCGCGTAATGCGTGTACCTTGCCCGTTGCAGCAATCTGCTTTGCGGTTGCAATCATCTGCTCTTCGGTTTCAGCGCTGCACGGGCCACTGATGATAACAGGTTTGCTGGCTGTTGGTAACCAGGTAGCAATCGATTCGAGTTGCAATGCCTTTTTCATAATTACTTCTATTTTTCGGTTGATAGTTTTTTTGGTGCCTGTTTATGTTCAATCCCTTCAAGGACTTTTCTGATGCGGTTCGCATCTGTCATAATGCGATGTAATTCGTCAACATCACGTTTCATCAGGTAATATTGAAATTTCTGAAGATGCATGATGTATTCGAGCAGCGCCTGACTCAGGTATTCTGCATTCTGCTCAAAGATCGGCGCCCACATTTCCGGCGAGCTCTTTGCCAGACGCACAGTTGAGGCAAAACCGCTGCCTGCGAGATTGAAAATATTCTTCTCATCAGCTTCGATATCGAGCACGGTTTGCCCAAGCAAAAACGAACTCACATGCGAAAGGTGAGAAACATACGCAACGTGTTTGTCATGCTCCAGTGGTTCCATATGAATTGTTTTCATCTTCAGCGCTTCAAAAACCCGGTCAGCTATTTCCAAAGCATTTGCAGAAGACCGTTCAGGCTCACAAATGATATTCGTCTTATCGGCAAACAATCCAGCGAAAGCCGCGTCCGGCCCTGAATTTTCAGTACCGGCAATGGGGTGCGCAGCAACAAATGACGAACGTCGTGGATGGTTTTCGATCGCTTTACAGATTGAAGCCTTTGTTGATCCAGTGTCAATTACAACGGTGTGATTGAGCGCAAGGTCAAGTACCAATTTGACAACGCCTTTTATCGCATTAACGGGGACGGCTGTGACCACCAGGTGAGCATTGTACATGGCTTCCTCCAACGACATCACCTCATCAACGATACCGAGTTCTTTCGCCCTGGTTGCATGCGCGTCATTCTTGTCTACCCCGATAATATGCGTAGCAATACCGGTTCGCCGAAGGTCAAGTGCAATGCTTCCGCCAATCAATCCAATACCAACAACAACCGTTCTCATATTACGCGCTTATCTTTTGGTGTGTCTTCGTTTGCGATCGTTGATTAAATTGCTGAATACGAACGAGTGCTTCGATAAGCAGATCAGTCGTACAACACAACGAAATCCTGATAAATCTTTTACCTGCGTCTCCGAAAATAAAGCCCGGAGTTATAAAAACCTTTGTGCCATAAAGAATCTCATCAATCCACTTCTCTACATCAGGGATGTTTGCCGGAGCCTTTGCCCAGATAAACAAACCAGATTGGTCTGCAGACCAGGTTGCGCCTAATTCATTGAGGATCTTTCGGGCTACATCTCTCCTCTCTGAATACATTTTGTTCAGTGAATCAAACCATTCATTGCTGCTCTTAAGTGCTTGCACGGCTGCGTGCTGGAGTCCGGCGAACATGCCCGAATCCATGTTGCTCTTTACCTTTAATACCGCATCGATATATTCCCTTTTTCCCGCAACCCATCCGATTCGCCACCCGGCCATGTTGTGTGATTTCGAAAGCGAATTCAGCTCTAACGCAACATCAGCTGCACCCTCAATCGATAAAATGCTTTCCGGCTGATCATTCAGGATCATACTGTAAGGATTGTCATTCACGATTAGAAATTCATTTTCACGCGCCAGATCAACAAGTTCTTTCAAATTATTACGCGAAGCATTCCGGCCAGTCGGCATGTGCGGAAAATTAATCCACATCAACTTTACATTTGATAAGTCTGACTTCCTTAGAGCCTCTACATCGATGGTCCAGTCAAGTTCTTCACGTAAGTTGTAAAAACGCATTTGCGCACCTACCAAATTGGCAACTGACGCGTAAGTTGGATACCCAGGATTAGGAATCAATACCTCCTCTCCTTCGTTCACAAAAGCCATTGCAATATGCATGATGCCTTCTTTCGAACCCATTAAAGGAAGAATCTCCGATTCCGGATCCAATTTTGTGTGGTAAGTCTCCTTGTAAAAATCAGCAATGGCTTTTCGCAGCGCCGGGATTCCTTTATAGCTCTGGTAACCGTGATTCCCCTTATCTTTCGCAGCGGCAATCAACGCATCCACAGCTTCCGACGGCGGAGCCTGATCGGGGCTGCCGATGCCTAAGTTAATGACACGAAGATCAGGAGTGTCGAGTGCGCGCACTTCCGCGAGTTTGCGGCTGAAGTAGTATTCCTCTACGGTGGCTATTCGTTTTGCAGTCTTGATCATTTCAGTTAGCTAAATGTTTGTTATTATCTGTATGCTACCGTTCCCTTTCTGTATTCGCCCAGGACATTCAGGTTTTTAACCTGACGCATCAACCAGCTCATGGCATCCTCATAATTTACGCGATCATTCCATTCAACATCAATATGAATTGAATATTCGCTCGGCTTTCCAATGATTGGTATTGACTGAATTTTCGTAAGATTGATCTTATTGTTTTTGAAAATCGTCAATGCATCAGCCAGACTTCCAACTTCGTTTGCAACTTCAAAGCTCATCGACGCTTTATTGCTCTCTAGATCGGCTTCCGTCTTTCTTGACAGGATCAGGAAGCGTGTGAAATTTTTCTTATGTGTTTCAATACGCTTCTCAAGAATTTGTAATCCGTATTTTTCCGCAGCGAATTCATTGGCAATGGCCGCAGTGGTTAGAAGTTTATGTTCCGCAACACGTTTTGCCGATAATGCCGTATCATCGCTCTCACGAACTTCCACGTTGCTTAGCGTGTGAATAAATTCAGAGCACTGGCGAATAGCCATTGGATGAGATTCTATACATCGGATGTCTTCTATCTTAATACCGGGTAATGCAACTAGATGCATGTGAATCGGCAGGTACAATTCGCCAATGATGCTAAAGTGATAACGCTGTAGTAGAAAATAATTAGGAAGAATGCTTCCTGCAATTGAGTTCTCTATCGCCATCACAGCATAGTCGCAATCCTGGTTGTTTAACGTCTCACACAGCGCATGAAAGGAAAGACACTCCACTGTTTCGATTGTATCGCCGAAGTAAGCAAAGGCTGCGATCTCGTGAAAACTGGTAGCAATTCCCTGAATAGCAACGCGAATATGTTTTGACTCACGTCCGTTTTTACTATGACGTTTCTGCACGAATGTTTTAACTGTGTATTCCATAATTCTTCAAGCAACATACAGATCAAAAAAAAAGCCCCGGCTTTACCGGGACTTTTGAGTGTATTTGTTATTTCTGCAACAACACGCTACTCCTAAAGTCCCACATGGGTCTTAAAGTAGTAGTAAAAATAAAAAGACGTGTTGCTGATCATTGTTGTCATATTGTGCCTTAAAGATAAAACGTTTTTTTCTTTTGAAGCAAATAAAGATTTGCGCTTTGTAAATTATTTGTAATACCTAATGCTTGTTAGTTCAATAATTACTTGCCTATTCTGCCTTCAAAACCTGCGCTGGGTTCGTTTTTGCCGCCTTCAACGTTTGCGATCCAATCATCATCAGCGCCACGACCAATATTATCATTACGGCAGCGATCATATCAAATACACTAATCGGCGCGTGATACACGATCTCAGAAAGAACAACCTTTTCGAAGAAAAGATATGTCAACGGCAGTGCAATGACGCCCGCTGTCAGCAGTAACAATAAAAATCCGCGGCTTAAAACGAAAATCAGAACACCCTCGCTTGCACCCAATACTTTCCGGATACTAATTTCCTTCAATCGTGTTTCGGTTGTGAACACTACCATTCCAAATAATCCGATGGAAGAAATTACTACGGCGAGGAACGCGAGGAAACCAATTACTTTGCTCATGACCGAGAATTGGCTGTAGGCTTCTTCAATCTGGTCATCATAAAATGTAGCGCTCAACGGATGTACACGATCGACCTTTTTCCATTTTCTTTCTATGGCATCAAGCGTTGCAGGCAAATCATCAGACAAAACTTTTGCGTTGATGAATCCATCGGGTTCATTGGAGTAGCGGAAAATCACTGGTTCAATACTACTGTCAACCTTGCCATAATGAAAATCCTTCATCACGCCGACTATCTGCAGTTTCTTTTTCTCGAGTGTGACAACCTCGCCAATCGCCTTCTGCGCATCGTGACCGGCAATGTTAAGTGCCTTCAACACCTGCTCATTGACGATCACCTCCGACTCTTCGTGCGTACTAACCTTCGGCGTGAAATTTCTTCCAGCTATGAGTTTATGTCCATGCAAGGGAAGGTAATTTTCGTCAATCGTGTTGTACCAGACGTTGATTGAATCATTAGGATCGCTGTAACGCATGTGCGCACCCCAATAGCTGCCGACGCTTGTCACCATTTGAGAACGAGACATCATTTCAATATCCTTTATTTCCGACAGCTTCTTCATCACTACATCAGCTTTGTTCCGCTGCAACTTTATGTTCAGGACATTCGCTGTGGTAAAGCCCAGATCGAAAGCAAGGAAGTGTTTATACTGTTTAAATCCGATTAATGTAGAAGCAATGAACATCAGTGATACGGTATACTGCACGACGATCAGCGCTTTTCGCAATGTTACCTTCCGGAAAACTTTGACTGCAGTCGCGTTCTTCAAAACCTGAATCGCATTAATACGCGCGAAAAACAATGCAGGAAGAATGCCAGCTACGATGCCAACAAAAATGGCGAATAAGAGAAAGTATGCAACTACCGGTCCCGACAAATCCAGCTGAACGATCTTTAAAAAATCAGGTGCCAGGTTTAAAAACTGCGGACGTAAGAACATAAAAATTCCAAATGCAAAGACGAGCGCCGCCACTGAAATAATCACCGACTCGGTGATGAACTGCCATGCAACATGAGATCTATGCGCACCAATCACTTTCCTGATTCCCACTTCCTTGGACCGACGCAATGATCTTGCGATAGATAGGTTCGTATAATTAAAACAGGCTGAAAGAATAACAATAAACGCCAGGCCGGCCAGAACATAGATCACAATATTCATGATCGTCGGACCAATGGGATTTGAAAGATCCGGTCCCATCGCAATATCATTTATTGACTGCAACGAAAGCGCAATGGATTTCCGTTCAACCGTTTTATTCTGTTCTGCGCAAAGTTTGTCAAGACTTTCCTGAATCGCCGAAAGGGATCCGTTCTCCGGTAACAATACATAAACATAGTTCATCCAGACACTCTCCCATCCACCAAAACCGGCGTTGTCTTTCTCGATAATTTCCTTCGTAGTGAAAGAGCCTATGGCTTCGAACTGAATGTGAGAGAATTTTGGAACATCACGCAAAACAGCCGTCACTGTATAGTCACTAGTGTCCGAAGACGAAAACAATTTCATCGTTTTTCCAACAACATCCGACTCGCCAAATAACTTTCGCGCACTTGTTTCAGTCAACACCAATGAATACGGGTTATCGAGCGCTGTGCGCCCATCACCATGTAATATATCGAAGCTAAAAATGTCGAAGAACCGATGATCCGCCCAAAGTCCTTCGACCGAAAGAACATTGTCACCAAACCAGGCATCACCGGCAAACCCCCGACGCAATACCGTTGCCGCTTCAACGCCAGTAAAGTTTTCCTGAATTTTTTTTCCTGTGGCAACTGACGTTGACGCAAGATCAAGCTTTCGATTCAAATGATCTGTGTGGTGTGTATTGACACGGAAAATTCTTTCGCCATTTGCATGAAAGCGATCGTAAGAAAGCAGATCGCTGATCATGGCAATTACAAGCAATCCCACTGACATACTGATGGAAAGACCTATAATATTGATCGCTGAAAACAATTTATTTCGAACAATGCTCCTACCGGATGTTTTAATGTAACTGCCTAACATAATCCAATGAATTAAAAGGTTGAGAAATTCGGGTTTTCTTATCGTATAGAGTCTGAAAAACTTAAGTACATCGATCACATAGGTTAAACGCGCCACGCGGACACCTTTTGATTTGCAGTTTCTCAGAAAGAACTCGTGCAAATCCCCCTGCAGGTCTTCAAGCAAAGCTGGCTTGCAATACCAGCCAAGAAGGCGCTCTGCCCATCGCGGTGGCCGCGGATCGTTTTCTTTGTTCATGATATTCGTTTTAACGCAACCTGCGGAATAAGACTCCATAGCTGATCGCGTAGTTCTTTCGCTTTAAGCATCGATGCTTTCCCCGCACTTGTTACTGAGTAATACCTTTTCCTTTTTCCACCGCGTACACTCGTCGCCTCACCCATTTTACTTTTCACCAAACCCTTTTCTTCCAGTCTGTTTAAAACCGCATGTACTACACCCAGCTTCACGCTTCGACCGGTGTATTTTTCAAGTTCGTCGCAAATGGCGACACTATACGCATCCGAAACCAATCCAGCGATGGTAAGCAGAACCAATTCTTCAAATTCACCCAGGTTTGTTCCTTTCATTCCAGTTTCAATGTTTTATTAATTATATAAATGTATGTAAAATCACCTGATTAAATCATAATTTGTATGTAAAATGAAATCAGAAACCCAAAAGCAAGTTGTTTACCGCTAATCTTGTTGATGGTTACAAAAGATGAAAAGTATTGCTTAGCTCGCCGACCTGGCCATTTCCCAGCCAATCAGGCTTTTCTTGCGCGCCGAATTCCAGCGATATTCTCCCAAGACACCGTCTTTTCTGATAACGCGATGGCAGGGTATCAAAAATGCAATGTGATTTGAGCCGACGGCTGACCCAACAGCTTGTACCGCTTTCGGATTATTTATAGCAACCGCAATATCCTGGTATGTTGTTATTTCACCTGGCTTAATCCGCAAAAGTGCCTCCCATACCTTTAACTGAAAACTCGTACCCTTCATAAACAGCCGTGGCCGAGGACTCTTTGTATCAAAGATCAGATCAACTGCGTTGCCGGTAGCAACTAAATCTTCCACGAGTACCGATTTGTTCCAGTGCATCCGCATTTCAATGAACGCAGCCTGTTTCTCGTGTTCTTCATTGATAAAAGAGAGCCAGCAGACACCTCGCTGTGTTACGCCCACCAATGCCAACCCGAATGGCGTAAAATGAAATCCGTAGGAAATATTTATTCCCTCTCCACTTAACCTGTACTCTTGCGGCGTAACCCCTTCAAGATTTGTGAAGAGATCATACACACGCGATTGACTTGAAAGCCCTGCAGATTCAGCAACATCTACAATACTGCTCTTCGATCTGCGCAATCTTTCCTTCAAGAATTCGACGGTCAGGTATTGCAAAAATTTCTTTGGACTAATCCCGGCCCATTCGGTGAAGATGCGCTGGAAATGAAAAGGACTCAGATGCACTTTTTCAGCCAATACATCGAGATCAGGTTGTGATTTAAAATTCTCTTCCAGAAAACGGATGGCTTTTTCGATCCGTTGATAGTTAATATGCTGTTCTGGCGCTGTCAAGACCATACAAAGATAATTTAATCCACCGAAAGGTAGACAGAGGTATTCCGATGACCAACCCGAATCTTGCGATCTGAACACGACTAAGAATTCAACCTGAATCTTGCCGATTCTCCAAGCTAATTATTACCGCTAAAGAGTCACGGGTGCGAAGGCCGGTTTGTATTTTGCAGCATGGCGTCACGTTTACTTTTACAACTTCCGCGGGAATTTGACTATCACTTAAATCTCGAATTTCTGAGACGATCTCCAAGAGAGTTGCTCCACACGGTTGAAAATGATCACGTACTGAAGGTCGTTAAACATCTAGATGAAAAAATACTTCTTCGCATCCGGCCGTCCGAAACGAAACTTATTGTCGAGTTCCTTAATGGGATCCCTTCTGCGCGAGCAAAGGAATTTGTAAAAGGGTACGTGAAGGAGTGGTTCGACATGGAGACCGATCTTTCAGCTTTTTACAAATTAGCAGCGGCCGATAAATTACTCGGACCGTTGGTTGATCGTTACTTTGGTTATCGCATCATCGGACAACCCGATCTTTTTGAGTCAATCATTTGGGCAGTCATTGGCCAGCAAATTAACCTGTCGTTCGCTTATACATTAAAATCAAGATTTGTCGAGCAGTTCGGCGAACGTTTGCACTGGAACAATGAATCATATTATTTATTTCCCGCCCCGAAGCTTGTTGCCACGCTACGCGATGAACACCTGCTTCCGCTTCAGTTCTCACGGCAAAAAAGCAAGTATACAACGCTTATTGCTGAAGCATTTGCAAATGGCATTTTGTCAAAAGAAAAGTTGCATTCGCTCTCATTTGATGAAGCTAAAAATGAACTAATGAAAATCAAAGGAATCGGCAACTGGACAGCGAATTATGCGTTGATGAAAACTTTCCGTCATCCAAATGCTTTTCCGCTTGAAGACGCAGGCGTTCACAACGCAATTAAGAATCTGAAAAAGATGGATCGAAAACCAACCCTGGAGGAAGTAAAACGTCAGTTCAAAAAATACAAGGGATGGGAAGCTTACGCGACGTTATATCTTTGGAAAAGCCTGTAACTCGTTGCACGCGCAAGCCATCAATGCCATTTCACACGGATATATTTTTCATTCTTTTTGAAATGCGCAGGAATTGATTTCAGAATGGCCTCGCGCAATTTGACAATCAGCGCCTCTTTCACAAACCCCTGATGCACCGCCAAACTCACTTCGCGAACCGGCTCTGGTGATACAAATCGTTTTACGTGTTTATTTTTCAGATTTACCGCCATCTCCGGAATCAGTGTGTATCCGTAATTATTATCCACCATCCCTTTCAACGTCTCGAATGACCCACTCTGATAATTAAGCTGGTGGTGTACCTTCCTTCCCTTTGTAGAGCAGATGTTAACAACTTGTCCACGAAAACAATGGCCCTCCTCCAGCAACAAAAGATTTTCTTGCGTCAGCGACTTTGCGTCAACCTTTTCCTGGTGAAAGTATTTGAGATTGTCAGAAGTATACACGAGGATTGGCTCGTAATAAACCGGCACTTCGCGAATTTCTTTATCGTCAAGGGGAGTAACAAGAATCCCAATGTCAAGCCGATTCATCTTTAGTTGCTTGATAATATCATTCGTCTGCAGTTCAACAACGGAAAATGATATCGAAGGATGTTTTTCCAAAAAATCGTTCAGGAAACGTGGCAACAGATATGGAGCGAGTGTCGGTATAACGCCTAACCTATACTCACCATCGAGTGTTTCCTTTTCTGCCTTTACAATCTCCCGCATGTTTTTCACCTCCTGAAGAATCTGGCGCGCCCTCGCAATCACCATTTCTCCGGCGAGCGTTGGTTTCAGTGGCTGCGTCCGATCAAAGATTTTTACTTCGAGCTCATCTTCCAGTTTCTTTACCATCATACTCAATGTCGGTTGAGTGACATGACAGTGCTCCGCTGCTTTCACGTGATTGCGATGAAGGTCAAGAGCGACAATATATTCCAGCTGCTGAAGATTCATATGATGATTGATTAAAGAGAAAAGTTCAATAGATAAAATTAATAATTAAATAAACAATATCGATAAGGTTTATAACTCATGTTTTCATACCTTCGCGCATCGTTTAAATAAAACATATCAAAATCATGAGTAAAGGAATCTTATCAGTTGGTCAACCATTTCCGGCTTTCAAAAAAGCAGCAGTGGTTTCGTTGGAAAAAGGCAAAGAGTTTTTTGATATTAACTCAGATGATCTAATCAACGATGAGGGCCGTTGGACTGTGATGTTCTGGTGGCCAAAAGATTTTACTTTCGTTTGTCCGACAGAAATTGCAGAGTTCAACAAAAATTTTGGCGAATTCCGTGACCGCAATACAAATATTATCGGTGCTTCTACAGACTCAGAGTTTGTTCACCTGGCGTGGAGAAAAAACCATGACGATTTGAGAGACCTTAAGTTTCCCATGCTTGCTGACACCTCAAAGTCGCTGGCGGAAAGCCTGGGCATTCTTGAAGCAAGTGAAAAAGTTGCTTATCGCGCCACGTTTATTATCGATCCGCAGGGTGTTGTTCGTTGGGTAAGTGTTTACGACCTGAACGTTGGCAGAAATGTGAAGGAAGTTGTGCGCGTACTTGATGCGTTGCAGACGGATGAGCTTTGTCCGTGCAACTGGGAAAAAGGAAAAGAAACAATTCAGGCTTAAGAATCAATATTAAAATCCGACATGGGAATAGTGCAGACAGAATATTCGGAAACAACACAGGAGTTCCTGCAGTTTCTGAAACTTGATAAGGATTATTCAAGCGACTCGCTGGATATCCTCGAAGAAGGGAAGTCGCGTTATCTCGCCGATCTGAAATTGAATTTCAAAAATTCATTCGAGAGCGAGTTCCTGACAAAAAAGGAAATCGCTCTACTTGGCGTGGCATTAGCCGTGAATGCAGGTAATGCGATCCTGAAGGAATTTTTCCGTAATAACGCAATAGAAGAAGGCGCAAAAGCCGATGAAATTGCGGAGGCAGTTGGCTGCGCATCATTGTTAAGCGCAAACAATGTCTTTTACCGTTTTCGACATTTCGTGAACAAAGAAAAGTATAACGAAATACCTGCCCGCATTAAAATGAATATAATGGGGCGGCCTGTTAACGGGAAGGAATTTTTTGAATTGATCAGTCTTGCTGTTAGTGCCGTGAATGGTTGCGAAATGTGCGTGAAATCGCATGAGCACTCATTGATCGAACTCGGAAGCAAGGAAGAGAGGATCTTCGAAGCCGTTCGGTTGTCCGCGGTTATCACAAGCGTATCGAAAGTGATCTTTTAGGTTGGTCTTAAGTTGGCTTTGACTAATCGGGCTGCAGAAATGCAGCCTTTTTATTATCAGCACACGTAGACAATTTGTTCAAACCATACACATTCTTCCAACGACTGGCATCGGATTTGTGTCTAACACGCGTAAATTCACAATATGAAATCCATCTTCAGCTTATTATTCTTAACACTCGTCGCATTTGTCTCACAAGCACAAAATGAAAGTTTTAAAGGCGATCGCTTTATTGAAGTAACCGGCATTGCTCACCAAGAAATTGAGCCGAATGAAATATATATGCTTATTCGTCTACGGGAGTTCGAGTCTAATAAAGAAAAAACGTCTCTTGAAGATCTTGATAAAGATTTTCTGAAGGCCTTAAAAGATGCAGGCATCGACAAAAAAAGACTGGAACTTGCCGATGCGGGCACAAACCTGGGAAAATTCGGCAAGAAAGGTAAAGACGCTTTCCGCGATAAGAGTTACCAGCTTAAACTCACAAGTGCCGCCGAACTCGAAATCTTTCTTGAAAAGATGCAGGCAGTAAAACTCGATTTTCTTGACATCACAAAATTGAGTCATTCGGATCTGGAAAAAATTAAAGTCGATTTAAAAACAAAAGCGTTACAGGCCGCGCTTAACAAAGCAGATTACCTACTGAAGTCTATCGGCGCGCAGGTCGGCAAACCGTTGATGGTTCGTGATTGGGAAATGGATCCGATTCAACCAATGATGGAGTATAAGGCTAATGTTCGGATGCAATCGGCTGATGATGCGTTTGATCCCGAACAACCAATCGCTTTCAGAAAAATAAAATTACAGGCGCAGATCGTTGCGCAGTTCGAGATTAAGTAAAGACAGTTCGGGATTAACAAAAAAGAGCGGTGTTTTGTACCGCTCCTTTTTGTTTCCAGTCAAATCTACTATTTCAACCAGCTTTCAACTTCTTCCATGGTTGGATTCTGAATTTCAAGTTTGAGTTTCTTCCGCATTCCACAAACATCATTGAAAAGTTTCGATGCTTTCATCTCTCTCATTTGCGAAACAGAAGTGATACCGAGTTTCTGCAACACCGGAACCAATTCCGTGCGAATACCAGCTTCTTCAAACCCCGCATCACCACCACCAGTTGACATTTGTTCAGGTTTCATCTGTGGGAAGAATAAGACATCCTGGATCGATGGCGAGTTTGTCATGATCATTGACAGTCGGTCGATACCGATACCGAGTCCCGCAGTTGGCGGCATTCCATATTCAAGTGCACGCAGAAAATCTTCATCAAGTGTCATCGCTTCTTCATCACCACGTTTACCAAGTTCAAGTTGTTCTTCGAAACGAGTACGCTGATCAATCGGATCATTAAGTTCTGAGAAACTGTTCGCAATCTCCTTCCGATTACAGATCGCTTCGAAGCGTTCCACGAGCCCTTCCTTGCTACGATGCTTTTTAGCGAGGGGAGACATTTCAACCGGATAGTCAGTGATGAACGTTGGTTGAATAAGATTTGGCTCACATTTCTCTCCGAAAATCTGATCGATGAGTTTTCCTTTGCCCATTGTGTCATCCATCGGCACATGAAGCTTGCGGCAGGTATCGCGCAGCTCCTGCTCGTTCATGCTGCTGATATCAATCCCGGTGAAGTGCTGAATTGCCTCAAACATCGTAAAACGAGTCCACGGGCGTTTGAAGTCAATGGTGTTTTCACCAACCTGCACTTTTGTAGTTCCGTGCAGATCAATCGCAACTTTCTCAATCATCTCCTCGACAAGATCCATCATCCAGTAATAATCTTTGTATGCAACGTACAATTCGATCTGCGTGAACTCAGGATTGTGAAAACGCGACATGCCCTCGTTGCGGAAATCTTTCGAGAACTCATAAACGCCCGGGAAGCCACCTACGATCAGGCGCTTGAGGTATAACTCGTTCGCTATGCGCAGATACAGCGTCATATCAAGCGTGTTGTGATGCGTTTTGAAAGGACGCGCAGCCGCGCCACCATAAAGAGGCTGTAGTATCGGTGTTTCTACTTCGAGATAACTCTTCTTATTGAGATACTCGCGCATTGAGTTCACGAGTCTCGTGCGCTTTACAAACGTTTCGCGTACCTCCGGATTCACGATCAGATCGACGTAGCGCTGACGATAACGCTGTTCCGGATCCGTAAATGCATCGTGCATTACATCATTGCCCTGCTCGTCTTTGGTAACTTTCACAATTGGTAGCGGTCGCAAAGCCTTTGCAAGCAAAGTGAAACTTGTTACATGAACCGATATCTCACCTACCTGCGTCTTGAAGGCAAAGCCAGTAATGCCGATAATATCTCCAATATCCAGCAGCTTCTTGAATACCGTGTTATAAAGTGTTTTATCCTCACCCGGGCACAGGTCATCACGACGAAAATAAATCTGAATGCGACCGGTATCATCCTGCAATTCAGCAAAAGACGCATTTCCCATTACACGCGTGCTCATGATGCGCCCAGCGAGCGTCACATCTTTAAATGTTTCTGGTTGCTGTTCGAATTTGGCGTGAATTTCAGAGGCAGTAGTGCTGATTTTAAATAACTCAGCAGGATAAGGGTTGATGCCCCGTTTTTCCAGTTCTTGCAGCTTTTGTCTGCGGATGATTTCCTGTTCGCTTAACGCCATAATTCTTTGCTTTTGCAGGGCAAAAATAATGGAATAAAGCGGAGTGAAAAATCAATGATTCCGATCAATCCCCGTTGCGGCGTCGGCGAAGTTCCTTCCGGATCAACAGCAGTTCACGACTGCTTTGGCCGGCAACCGAAGTGTTTTCAGCCGCGCGTCTAAGCAAGTACGGCATCACGGCTTTAACGGGACCGTATGGTACATACTTGGCAACATTATATCCGGCTTTTGCCAGGTTAAAAGAAATGTTGTCGCTCATGCCATATAACTGAGCAAACCAGATGCGCTCATCATTCTTTGAGATGCCATTTCTATTCATCAGTTCCGTAAGCAAGAGATTGCTGTACTCATTGTGTGATCCGCACATGAACGAAATCCGGTCGACATGCTCCATACAGAATTGAAGCGCGTCATTAAACGCCTTGTCGGAAGAATCTTTATCAGGTTGAATAGGACTTTCATAACCGTGGGCTTCAGCTCTGGCCCTTTCCTTTTCCATGTAAGCGCCACGCACAAGTTTCGCTCCGAGGAAATAATTGTCCCGAACAGCATCGCTAAACGAAGACTTCAAATTTGCCAGTGTATCTGTCCGGTAAAGCTGGTAAGTGTTGAAGATGATTGCTTTTTGTTTGTTGAAACGCGCCATCATTTCATAGGCCATGTTATCGATGGGTTCCTGAATCCAGGTCTCTTCAGCATCAATTAAAACACGAACGCCGAGCGTATGGGCACGTTCACAAATCTCCGTCACACGATCTTTTGCTCTCTTGAATGCGTTGATCTCGTCGTTGCTCATCTTTACCCGCTTCTGGATTTTTTCCAGCAGATCAAATGCCGCGAGTCCGGTTACCTTGAAAACAGAGAATGGAATATCTTTCGATGTTGCCGCTTTCTCAATCGTAAGCAGTAGTTCCTTTTTCGTTTTATCGAATCCTTGTTCTGACTTTTCGCCTTCAACAGAATAATCGAGAATGGTTCCGACGTTATGCTTACCTAAACGTTCGACAGCTTTTTCACTATCTTCTATTGTTACACCGCCGCAGAAATGATCAAAGGCCGTTTTTCTCACCACGCCTTCTATGGGCAACCGTAAATTCAGCGCAAGCTTTAAAGAACCCGTCGCGAGCGCGGAAATCCATGGGTGACTGACCAGCGAAAAAATGAAGTTTGCTTTTTTCAACTCAGACGTCGGTTTGTAAGAAAACGCTATTGCTGTGTCGTCAAATGAAATGTTCGGTCGGCTCATAAAAGTAAAAGTGCGCAAATATAGACATTGGATAATTTACTCCGAAAACGTTTGTTGGCACCCGAACGATAAATTATATATCAGCCGCTTTTTAATAACTTTCACCTCACTTTTCCGCGATGCCAGACAATATTTTGCACTCCTCGAAACCTGCTGACGATCTGCACTCGTTCCTCCAGACAAAGGCATACAGTAATATCTTTGTCGTCGCTGACCAAAATACGTATCAGTATTGCTATCCCGTCCTAGCACCGGCTTTGCTCCATGCAAAGATTCATGCTATCGAACCAGGCGAGGAAGCGAAGAATTTGCGCACCTGCGAGGGGGTGTGGCAATTCCTGACAAACGAGCAGGCAGACCGGCACTCGGTGCTCATTGTGGTTGGCGGAGGCGTGCTCGGTGATCTTGCCGGATTCTGCGCGGCGACTTATAAACGCGGGATCGACTTCATTCTTATTCCGACTACATTGCTATCGCAGGTCGACGCCAGCATAGGCGGCAAACTTGGAGTTGATTTTAACAACTATAAGAATCATATCGGCGTGTTCCAGCACCCTGTACTTACTTTAATACACGACGGTTTTTTAAGAACGCTTCCGCCGAGGGAAATGCTTTCAGGATTTACCGAAATCATCAAACACAACCTGATTGCGACCAAAAATTATTGGCGTGAATTAAAATCAACCGCATTCAACGACTTGGATTGGCGGAAGCTGATCGAACATTCAGTTGAATTTAAGCACGAAGTAGTAACAAGTGATCCCAAAGAAAAGGGATTGCGTAAGATTCTGAACGCGGGCCATACCATCGGTCATGGAATAGAAACACACCTTCTCAATACCGAAAGGAAAATTACCCATGGAGAGGCCGTCGCGGCGGGACTGATCACTGAAGCTTACATTTCATATCAACGAAAGCTGCTACCGGAAAATCATTTCAATGACATCAACAATGTCATCATTCGACACTTCGGAAAAATCAACATCGGTGAATCTGACGATAAGACAATTGCATCGCTGATGTTACAGGACAAGAAAAATAAGGGAAACAGAATCTTGTGCGTGTTGCTGGAGAATATTGGAAAAGCGCGCTGGGATTGTGAGATCAGCACGGAGGAAGTTTTAAGTGCGCTTGCGTTTTACCGAAGGGTCTAGACGTAATGAATATCGGAATCATCAACGATAACCTGAGACCTGTCTTGCTTGATAGTCTTAGTTAATGTTGCCGTTCCTTTTGCAATAAACTTTTTCGTCTTTTCCTTACGAGTGCCAGTTAGGAGCCATGCTGCTAACAACACTCCTGATGCGATGCTTACGCCGATTGCTAATTTGCTAGTGGTGCCCATACAATCAATTTAACTATTTTTTTCAGCGATTTGTTTCATGTCCACCGAAAAAAATTTTTAATGGATGTAATTTGCCCGACGTTCTTCGTCTATGACAGATTCAAGCGCTTCGGTTTTCATTAAAAGAACAACATCACTTTCGGGGGTGCCCCATCGGTTGCCTGCATCGAAAAGTATAAGTAACCGCGTGCTGATCATGGACGCACTTGCCGGGCAACAATCGAGGCTGGAAAATCTATCCGATGCTAATGACACCCAGCTAATGATGAGGTTGGTGAACACATCAAATGCATTGATTGACGTGCAAGACGCGGGTACGACCATGCGTTTTCTCACCGCTTACTTCGCGGTTACCAATCAAAAGAAAACAATCACCGGAACCGAAAGAATGAAGGAGCGCCCCATTGGAATACTGGTTGATGCGTTGCGGAGTCTCGGGGGTGATATTTCCTATCTCGAAAAGGAAGGTTTTCCGCCCCTACAACTGAACGGCTTTGGCGAACAGCGAATCCGTCAAATGGCGATCCGCGGAGACATCAGCAGTCAGTTTATTTCCGCCCTGCTTATGATCGCGCCCGTGTTGCCATCGGGCGTGGCACTGACCCTGGAAGGGAAGGTCGGCAGTCGTCCATACATTGAAATGACGCTGGCGTTAATGAAAACATTTGGTGTCGATGCATCATTTGAAGGCAATACCATTTCTGTTAAACGTCAAACATACCGCCCTGTTGATTTTACGGTTGAGTCAGATTGGTCGGCGGCCAGCTATTGGTTTGCTTTCGTCGCGTTGGCTAAGGATGCTCGAATTGAACTGCCTCGAATATTTTTGAACTCCCTGCAAGGAGATCGCGCAATTGTCGACATCATGAAACATCTTGGCGTGAGCGTTACCGAGACAAGTAATTCGCTTGTTCTCGAAAAGTCGGGTGCCGCTAAAAGCATTGAATGGGATTTCACCCATTGTCCTGACCTTGCTCAAACGATTGCCGTGGTTTGCGCAGCGAAGGGAATTTATGGCAATTTTATCGGGCTCGAAAGCCTTCGGATCAAAGAAACCGACCGCATCACCGCCCTCCAGAATGAACTTCGGAAAATTGGAGCGGATTTGCGCGAAACAAACGGAGACAGATGGCTGCTTGTGCCATCCTCGTCACTACCTCCGACCTGTCCATTTGACACGTACAAAGATCATCGCATGGCAATGGCTTTTGCGCCATTAAGTACCCTCATGGACGTTGAAATCAAAAACAGCATGGTAGTGCGAAAGTCATATCCGAATTATTGGAACGACTTAAAGAGTGTTGGTATTACGCTTGTCTAACTGCTCGTTCGAACAAGGTGATTTCTCAGCTCATTGAAATATTTAGGCGCGAGCCTGAGCCTGCTTCCGTACCATGAAAACATCTCACCATCGACCAAAACAATTTTTGAGTTCGGACTAAGCAATCGGATCTCCTCAATGTGTTTTTCTGCAAATGGGTAAGGTTCCGACGAAAGGAAAATATACTCGGGAGCAAGCTGGCTGATTTCTTCCGAAGACAACTCAGGGTAGCGTTCACGCGCCGACAATACGTTACCCAGTCCCATCATCGAAAGCATTGAATCGATAAATGTATTTCGCGCAACGCCCATCCACGGTTTCCGCCAAATCAGGTACAGTACGGTTTGTCGCCGGAATTGTTTTAGTAAGGAAAATTCGGATTGAATGTCGCTGACGAGTTCGCCCGCACGTGCAAAAGTGCCGGTTTGTCTTCCCAATTCTTTAACCACCGACAACGCGCCGTCAAGATCGTAGATATCGGTAAGGTATACCTTGTAACGATCCTTTAGCTGAAGAATACCTTCCTGGTAGTTTTCTTCCTTGTTTGCAACGATAAGATCCGGTGTTAAGGACGTGATGATGTTGAAGTCAAACTTTTTTGTGCCGCCGACGATGGCTTTTTCATTTTGCCAATGTGTTGGATGTACACAGTAACGTGTAATGCCGACAACATTATCATCAAGACCAAGATCGAAAAGTAATTCAGTTAGCGATGGAACCAGTGAAACAATGCGTCGCGGAGAGTGATCTGAAATAGGGACGGCGGTCATGAGGGATGGACGGGTAAAAAACAACGCACAGGAAACGCAGAGAAAAGACCCTCTCTATAAAAACTCCGCGTCCCTGTACGTATTTCTTAGGCCATTGCTGGCTGATATATCTGGTTGGGAATCTGGATCCGGAATGTTGTGCCTTGATCCAATTTTGACGTTACTTCAATAACTCCCTTTAACTTCTGTACTGTGTCTTTAACAATGAACAACCCTAATCCGGTTCCCTGCGATTGGTCAGTTGCCCTGAAAAATAAGTCAAAGATCTTACTCAGGTGTTTCTCTTCGATACCAATCCCGTTATCGACTATGCGAATGTCACAAAATTCTTCATTAATAAAAACACCAACGTTAATAAATGGCTCATTTTTTTTCCGATCGCTGTACTTAATCGCGTTGGAAAGAATGTTTGTCAATATCGTTCGCACGCGGATTGAATCAGAAAAAAATTCCTGCTGTATCTCCGATTCTAATTCAATCTTAATGTCTTTCGCCTGTTGCGAAAAGCTCAACAACTCCACTTCTTTCCGTATGATCTCTACGATATTGATTTGCTCGCGCTGAATAGCAAGTTTTTCGTTGCGGAAGAAATCATTCATCTCCTCGATCAGACCATCGAGTTTCAAAAGACTTCCGCGGATCATTTCAATATAACGGGGCTTCTCATTGTCAGGCGCAGATTCCGCCAAACTCACCAGGCCTAGAGCTGATCTTACCGGCGATCTTAAATCATGCGTTGTCTTGTAAATCACCTGATCGAGTTGCTGGTTCGACCGGATCAGCTCGTCTTCCTTTTCCTTTTTTCGCGTTACATCATGCAAATGAAGTGCTACTTCAGGACTGCCATTGCCGCTGTCCAGACTGGAAACATGCACATCGAAATATGCTTTCTTTTCGGAGCCAATACTCAGGGATATTTCTTCAGAAAATGGGAGTTCATGCTGGGCGAGAGACGTTTTCCACTGATCGACAGTATCGGGATTGATAAAATCAAAGACATTCTTGCCGATCAACGCAACCGGCTCAACTGAGAAAGATTTACTTACTGCAGGCGAAACATACCGGATATTAAATCCAGGATCTGTAACGATGACAATATTGTCTGAACCTTCCACCAGCTCCCGGTACATCCTCCCATTATTGACGTCCATATAATTTACTGGCAATGCCAGTTTCTCCTCACTTAGATCACGATTGCCATACTCGTAAGCTGACTGGAGACTTTCAGGTTGGCTGTATTTACAACCCCTTGATTAAGTTCAAACTTGAGCTTGCCGTTGATGACCTTAAAATTAATGCAACTACCCTTCTGTCCCAGACCATTTCCGTCAGTGATAGTCAAAACCGATTTGCCAGAAGTACTGGTCTTGATCTCATCAAAATCGCGGCTTTTTGACCTTCCCACATACACTACCTGGCAGTCGGATGCCTCCGCGGGGGAACCCAATTTCTTGATAAGGTACTTTTTGGTGCCTTTCGGCTTTCCATCATACCATGACTGGAGTGTTTTGAATACGTCGTCGTCGCCAATGACACCGACGATGAACTGCCCTGGCTCGCCCTCATTTGGCCATTGGACGTATTTGATAAAATTGTAGAGCATCGCAGAATGGATCTCGTGGGTCGGCCGCTCCTGCGCCGCCGCAGGTATTATGATCGCACAGAAGACTGCGCATAAAAAAAATGCCTTTTTCATAGCGAAAAATTTGGGTGGAACCACTAAACTACAATTTTTAATCCAAAAAACCTTACCCCCACCTTTCGGCAGGGGTAGAGTTCCAAACAACCCATTAAATCAATATTGCCATAGAAGTCAGGGAGTTCGACACCTTCAGGTTCGACGCTTCCATTGCCTTCTGATTAAGTTCAAACTTCAATTTATTATCTATTGTCTTGAAATTGATACCGCTACCCTTCTGGGCCATTCCGTTCTTATCGGTAATTAGCAGGGTGCCCTTTCCCTTAAGCTTATTGCTCACATCTTCAAACTCGCCGCTCATTGAGCGATCAATGAACAATACGTGGCAATCGCCAACATCCGCAGCGGAAGCAAACTTCTTAATCACATAAGTCTTGGTTCCACGGCCTTTTCCGCCATACCATGTTTCAAGGGTCTTGTAAACATCTGCATTACCAATCACACCAATTACAAACTCACCCGGCTGCGTGTGATCAGGCCACTGAACATACTTCGTGAAGTTGAACACCATCATCGAGTAAACCTCGTGGATGGGTCTTTCCTGTGCGAACGCACCGCCTGCTATCAAAGCGACAGCAATCAATGCAATTAATTTTTTCATTTTGGTTGTTGTGTTATTGTTAAGACAAAAATAGGCCCTCCAGATGGTACTGAAGGGCCTTTAAGCCGGTTAACCTTAGCAATGTAAGGTTTCAGAAATTTTCGTGTTACAATTACTTAATATACCGGAAATCGTGCCCCGGCTTCAATTGCAGAAGGAATTGATAAATCAAGTTGATCACATTCTCCACGTCGTCCTTATGTACCATTTCCACGGTGGTATGCATATATTTTAACGGCAATGAAATAAGTCCTGATGCAACCCCCTCAGCCGAATAGGCAAATGAGTCAGTATCCGTGCCGGTTGACCTTGAAACAGCCTGGCGCTGAAAAGGGATCTTCCGTTTCTGGGCGGTTTCAATGATCATCTTCAGCACATTATTCTGTACTGCCGGGCCGTAGCACACGACCGGTCCGTTCCCACACTTCAGGTTTCCACTTTCCCGCTTATTGTACATCGGTGATTGCGTGTCGTGGGTTACATCGGTACAAATAGCTAAATCCGGTTTCAATCTCCGCGAAATCATTTCCGCCCCTCTCAAGCCAATCTCCTCCTGAACAGAGTTTACAACATACAGGCAAAACGGCAGCTTCTTTTTGTTTTCGAACAGGCGGCGTGAAACTTCCGCGATCATAAAACCACCCATTCTATTGTCAAGTGCACGACCCACAAGCCATTTCTTGTTCATTTCAATAAGCTCATCCTCGAAGGTGACAACGCAACCGACATGAATGCCCATATTCTCGACTTCCTTTTTTGAATCCGCCCCGACATCGATAAAGATATTTTTTAACGACGGCGCTTCTTCTTTTGACGAGTCCCTTACGTGAATGGCCGGCCAACCGAAAATGCCTTTTACAATTCCCTGATCGGTATGAATGTTCACCCGCTTGGATGGCGCGATCTGATGATCCGACCCGCCGTTTCGGCGAACGTAGATATAGCCATCTTCCGTGATGTAATTAACAAACCAGGAGATCTCGTCGGCGTGACCTTCGATGACAACTTTGTATGTGCCTTTCGGGTTGATTACCCCGACAGCGGTTCCGTACACATCTACAAAATAGTCGCTTATATAAGGCTTCAGGTAATCCAGCCAGATCTGCTGCCCTGATGATTCAAATCCCGTAGGTGATGCATTGTTCAGATATTCATAAAGAAACTCTTTGCTCTTTTTATCCATAGCTTAACAATTAACTTCAATGAGAACCAAAATTATTAATTTGAGTAAATCTTATACCCGGTATCGCCAATTATAATGGAATATTTCCGTGCTTCTTCTTGGGAAGCGTCGCCACCTTATTCTCGAGCATGGCAAAGCCCCGAATCAGTTTTTCACGGGTCTCGTCCGGATAGATCACTTCATCAATGTATCCACGATGCGCCGCCCTGTACGGGTTAGCAAACTTGCGCGTGTATTCATCAACCTTTTCGTTAAGCTTCGCAGCAGGATCCTGTGCTTCCGAAATTTCTTTTTTGAAAATGATCTCCGCCGCACCTTTTGCCCCCATTACGGCGATTTCAGCTGTTGGCCAGGCAAAGTTCAGATCCGCGCCAATGTGTTTTGAGTTCATCACGTCGTATGCACCGCCGTAAGCTTTACGCGTGATGACGGTAATTCTCGGGACAGTAGCTTCCGAAAACGCGAATAATAATTTCGCGCCATTGGTAATGATCGCGTTCCATTCCTGGTCTGTTCCCGGTAAAAATCCCGGAACATCTTCGAATACCAGTAACGGAATATTGAAGCAGTCGCAGAAGCGAACGAAGCGCGCACCTTTGATACTGGAATGAATATCGAGAACACCTGCCAGTGATGCTGGCTGATTCCCAACGATGCCAATGCTCCTTCCAGCGATGCGGGCAAAGCCTACAACGATATTTTCTGCAAAGTTTTTATGCACTTCGAAGAAGGAACCATCATCGACAACGCCATTGATGACTTCGCGCATATCGTAAGGCTGATTTGGATTCGCCGGAACGATCTCATTTAATACCAGACGTTTTTCATCACCCATGGTGTATGGATAAGTGGGCGCCGTCTCTTCACAATTCTGCGGAACGTAGCTGAAAAGCGTTTTGATCTGTTGAATACACTCCGCTTCATTGACACAGGCGAAATGTGTGACACCACTCTTCGAACTATGCGTAATAGCACCACCCAACTCTTCCGCTGACACATTTTCATGTGTAACGGTTTTTACAACGTTCGGCCCAGTGACAAACATGAACGAAGTATTCTCCACCATAAAAATAAAATCCGTAATCGCGGGCGAGTAAACTGCTCCACCTGCACACGGGCCCATGATGGCCGAAAGTTGCGGAATCACACCCGACGCAAGCGTGTTACGATAAAAAATATCAGCGTAACCGCCAAGTGAAACAACACCTTCCTGGATACGCGCGCCGCCCGAGTCATTCAAACCAATTACCGGGGCCCCGTTCTTCATGGCGAGGTCCATGATCTTCACGATTTTCTCCGCGTGCGTTTCAGAAAGCGAACCTCCAAAAACCGTAAAATCCTGGGAGAACACGTAAACCAGTCGACCGTAGATGGTACCATAACCGGTTACCACGCCGTCGCCGAGGTAATATTCTTTGTCGAGCCCAAAATCTTTACAACGATGCATGACAAACTTTCCCATCTCCTGGAAGGAGTCTTCATCGAGTAGTAAATGAATCCGCTCACGCGCAGACAGCTTGCCTTTTTTATGTTGTTGCTCAATACGTTGCACACCACCACCCTGCAGTGCCTCCTGATTTTTGCGGTCGAGTTCATCAAATTTTTGCTGAACGGTCTGATCTTTTAAGGTTCTCTTCGCCATGCGACTAAATGCTAAAATAATACGGGTCGAAATATAGTATTAAATTCGCACGGCTTTTAAGGGGTATGAAAAACAAGATCGCTATCGTTGATATGGGCACCAATACATTCCACCTGCTGATCGCAGAAGCGGAAGGTACTGCTTTCAATATCACCTACCGTGATCGCCTGGCTGTCAAGATTGGTATGGGTGGAATAAATGACGGGATTATTACTGAAGCCGGAATCCATCGCGCGCTTTTAGCCATGCAAAGTTTTGGTAACACCATTCGGGAACACGGTGTCGAGCATGTTTACGCCTTCGGTACAAGTGCGATGCGTAACGCGAAAAATTCAGCGGATGTTGTACACCGGATTAAGAACCTAACCGGTATTGATGTTAACCTGATCAGTGGCGACGAGGAAGCAAACTATATCTACGAGGGCGTGCGGGCTGCGCTTGGCCTTGGGCATGAAAAAAATCTAATCATTGATATTGGAGGAGGCAGCGTCGAATTTATTATCGGGAACGAAGACCAGGTGTTCTGGAAAAAAAGTTTTGAGATTGGCGCCCAGCGATTACTTGAAATATTTCAGAAACACGACCCGATTCTGCAGGAAGAGTTAACCGCTTTAAACGATTACTTTGAGAAGGCCCTACAGGATTTGTTCCAGGCCATCGAACAACATAAACCAAAAGTGCTTGTCGGATCATCAGGAACATTTGATACCCTCAGCGATATCTTTTGTATTCAACACGACATTCACAAAACCTTTGAAGAGGTGGAGACGCCACTGACCATCGAAGGATTTTATGACATCTATCGCGAGATCGTCGTGAAGAATCGCGACCAGCGAATGCAAATTCCCGGCATGCTTGGAATGCGTGTCGACATGATCGTGGTGGCGTGCAGCCTGATCAAATTCCTCCTTGAAAAATTCGAATTTAACCGGATCCGCGTTTCAACCTACTCGTTGAAGGAAGGTGTACTCGCGCATTTTTCGAGAACCACTATAAGACCTCGTTAGCCAGCGCCGACAGGTTCTTGGAGATCTTGATTTGCCGTTTTTCCAGCTCGCTGTTGTTGATGTCGTAACGGAGGGTGTTATTATCCATAATCACAAAGCTGAAACCCGCGCCTTTTTTAAACAACCCTTCGCGTTCAGCAATGATCATGATCGACTTCCCGGCCGTTGCTTTCAGTACGTCGTCAAGCGAAGAGCTTTTTCCCTCTGCCAAATAGACGATCTGCGGTGTTTCAATCTGAGACAGGTCTTCCACCTGCTTCACTTTGATGGGCATGTTATTGATACTTTTTCCGGCCGAATTCTTCACAAGCTCGTCGTAGATCTTCGATTTACCGAACACGGTTACTGTGAACTCACCCGAATGCGATGGCCAGGTAGAGTATTTAGCAATGTTGATCACAAACAGGGAATGCACCTGGTAGTTTGTGGTTTGCGCGGATACTTTGTTGAACGAAACAACAAAAAGGATCAGTAAAGAAAGTTTAGCAATTCGATTCATAGCAGGTCTATTTTTTAAAATCCAATTGATAAGAAACCTTTAAAATATATTCACGGCTACGGCCCGGGATCGGCGCATAGTCGCCGTTGTAAGCTTGCGGAATAACAGGGCTTTCGTTCAGGAGATCATAAACACCAACCCCGATCGTCAAGCCTTTTACGACATTTCGGTAATTCAGGAATGCGTTAACCAGCAAATACGGATCAAGTTTACTAATAGCCGGGAGCCAGATCTCTTCACCGTTCTCATCCAGGTCAACTTCCCCATCTTCATTTTTGTCTAAACCTTCAAGTGTTGTATAAGCGTAACGTTTCCCTCCGTATATAAACGTAGGATTAAACGTCAGGTTCGATGAAAGATTGAAATTTGTATTAAGAGATAGCTTATGATTCGCCAATCCAACAAATTGATTGTCGATACCGGGTACTGTATAAGAATCAACGGAATTAGTGCCAGCCCTGCTATACGAATACGTAAGATGCGCGTACCAGTTCTTTTGTCGTACGCTGTAAATCAGCTCGAGGCCTTCTGATCCGGTCTTTGGAAAATTACTATAAGAGCCTTCAGGGTCGATATCTGATGTCGCATACACAATTACGTTCTTTGTTCGCTGGCTGAATGCGTTAATTGCAAGCAGCATTTCCGGGGTAAACTGATACCCAAGTTCCAACTCGAATACTTGTGATTTCTCAGGTTTTATATCCTCGCCTTCAAGTCTTAAATTGATGTTTTCGATAGATGGCGCACGGAATGCCTGACTATAAAGTATTTTAAAATGGAAATTCTCGATTTTCTTCGTGAGCGCTAAACGTGGCACGAACGCATCTCCATAAGCGCTGTTTTGCTCATACCGCAAACCCACCGTTGCATTCGCAAGGCGATGTTTGAAAAGCGCTTCGGCAAAGACCGCGTAATTATCAAACGAGATATTGTCTTTCTCCTGGAAATAACCAGTCGCAAGCCGGTCTGTCGCTTTATCCTGAAAATATATCATACCGCTGTTAACGTTGATCTTCCGGGTGACATCGTAGTTCGCAATAAGCGATGCCTGATAACGTTGTGCCCGAACTTCAAAAACATCTTCCGGGTCAACCGTGCTACGATATTGCCACGGAACCTGATTCATGTATTTGAACTGCGGCGTTAGGGTAAACTTCGGATTGATCTTAAAATCATATCGCGCATCGAGGAAAAGATTTTTGAATGAAACCTCCGTGAACGGTTCATTTGTTTCGAACTCGTCGTACATCCCGCGAATCTTGAAGTTCTTTACCCTTAAGCCGATGTTCAGATTTAATGGCTTCGCATAAGAATGTTTTCCCAGATCAACATTCGAAGTATCGCCATACAACTCTGTAAAGCTGCCGTCGCTCACAATCGCATCACCGGAAAAAAGTGCAACATCCCAATCAAAGTCCTCAGATTTTTGCGCGATGCTCACGCCGACATTCGTGCGTCCAGTTGCGTTTTTATGAAAGCCGGCGGAGCCAAAAACGTGCACGCCATTTTGTTTATCCGCTGCCTTCGTGATGATGTTGATGACACCATACTCCGCAGATCCACCGTAGATGGCGGATCCCGGTCCACGAATGATCTCAATCCGCTCAATGAAATCGACCGGGAAATGATTGCCTAACGCAACGCCTTGATATAGGAGATCATTGAACGGCTGACCGTCCATCATCACCAAAACTTTCCCTTCATTCGCCCAGCTTCCACGAAGACCAAGACCCACGATAAATGAAAGATCTTGTGCTACATCAAACCCGGGAACAAGTCTTAACACATCGATCAGATCACGCGCGCCGGAATTTTGAATTTGCTCACTCGTTACAAGCGAAATAATTCCAGGCGTTTCACGTGTGGTTAATGCTTTTGCCGACGAAACAGTCAGGTTTTGATTAAGGGTCTTCTGGAGATCACTTTCTTCAGTGAAAGCGCTCATATTCATAAGGGAGTCGAGATCCTGTGCCTGAGCAGAGAGGGGTAATAAAAGGAAAAGGCATGCCTTTACCAGGTTGCGAATCATAACGTGGGGTTTATCTTAAAAGTCTCTTAAGATAGAACCTTGCCGATTAATGGCGCAACATGCATCTGAAACTTTTTTCAGAAAAGAAGGGGGCCCTTACGTAACCCCCTCTCCATTAATCAATTCAAGCCGGCGATAATCTTATCCTTCGGATACTTCACCTCGAATTTGTAGACCACCTTTTTCGTCTCGCTGGGCTGGATTTCCATCTGCCAGGTAAGTTTTCCCGTGTCTGGGTTATGCTGAGCACCATTAACATCAATGATCGTTACTTCGATCATGCTGTTTTGGGACACAGGCAGTTGATCTTCAATCGTAATCTTGATGGGTTCTGTTTTCGTGTTCCTTACAGAGATCTCGAAAGCATGTGTTTCACGTTGGTTTGTACCGATCAGTTTCCGCGAATTGAAGTCAGTGAGCTTTTCACGCTTCACAACAATCCGTTTATCACGACCGAGCGAAATATTCAGCGTGTCTCTTATGTTATTTGGATCGATAAAGCTTTTACCGACGAACGTCCCTTCAAAAAATATGTTGGCTTCACCTGGCAGCAGGCTGAAACTCTCCCAGCCAGTAGCCCTGCCGATAAGAAACGCGTCGTTATCAAGTTTTGGCGCTACCGAATAAATGTAGTCTGCCTTCAGTTCGTGCGTTCGGATATCAACAAGTGTTGGCTTCGCTGAGGTGTTCACAGTATATGGCAGTGCAATATCAAATTCCGTATTGAGTGATGTTTGAATTGTTGTTACAAAATCCGACGTGGATTGAGCCGGCGCCATGACAAGTTCGGCGTCCATCACTTGCCCGGGAACAGCATCGCGGTATGCCCCTCCGGTTGCAGATTGTTTTTGCCGTCCTCCATTTGTCCTTACAATGGGTTGATAAAAGTTCAGATACCATGCGGTTAGCTCCGGCTTCTGGCCGCCTAATGTCGGATTAGCTGTGGAAAGCTTCAATCGCACGTTCTTCCACTCCTCTCCTGTGTTCTGAAAAACATTTGCTTTGTAAATCAACGTCACCGGACTTTTGGTATTGATCGCTCTCAGATCATAAAGCGGAGACCAGCCTGCATTCGAAACGATATAATTGATCTCAAGCTCTGCTGTTGTCGGTGCCGACGCTGACACGCTTACAACAATCTCGCTGGTATTTCTTGAATACAGGTCATTCTGCGCAGCTACCTGGCGTTGAAGCTTTACCTGCGCCTCTGTTAATTTCTTCATGCGTTCATCAATCTTCAAACGCGCGGTTATGATCTCGGTTAGCCTGGTCCTGTAGAAATCAGCCATGGCTTTCAATTCCGCTGCCGTGAGATTTTGGTTTGCACCACCGATCTTCTGGTTACTGAGAATCATCTGTTCTTCCCTATTCAGGATTTCCTTCTGACTGTTTTCAAAACCAATTTGTCTTTGGATGAGCTCAAGCGAATCTTTCGCATGTTTAAGTGCTTTCGGCTCATTGAATTCATTGAGATAGTTCTGCTGATGATTGATACCGTGAATAATGAAGTCACCCTTGCCGCTCACCTGGATACTCTGCTGATCGAGACTGGATGTTAATCCGGAGATGATCACATTTGTTTTGCCGGCTTCGAGCCGCGCCGAGGCTTTCCGGAACACCTGTGCTTTGTTCAGGAAAACAGTAACGTTTGTGATTTTGGAGTCGGTGCGTTTTTCGTTCTGCGCTTGGGCATTGAATGCGAATAGCAGTATTAAAATTAAAGCCGGAGTTTTCATAAGGAATGTTGTTTAAGAGTAGGATGCAGAGAACGTGAGAATTCCATAACAAGGTATTTGTTTTGGTTTCCAAGCAAAGGTGGCATCGAACAATCTTGTCCAATGGCAATAAAACTCTTTGCAACCATGTGCTATCGTCAATATATAACTGGCTTAATCAAGCCAACAATATGGGAAATACCCCATATCAAATCGTCCATCTGTCACAGTTATAGTATCACAACTTGCATTAACTGTCGAAAATTCAAATGTACCAGAGATTATATAGTTGACTCGGTCTATTCTTGAAAATGTTATATGTCCGTTAATAGTGTCGTCATATTCATAGAAGCAATCAGTATTGTCCGTATAACTTTCAAATTTAATTCTATACTTTGAATCGGTTATGGAGTATGGAACTCCAACTTCTATCGGGTCGCCTACCTCAAAATAGAAATCCTTCAAAGGTTCACCCCACATCTTATTATCAACTGTGATACCGCAACTTATATAAAAACCCCATTTCCGACATTCTGAACGCATTAACATACTGTTCCTTGTATAAACCGCGTTACCATTCACCAAACTTCCAAATGTGTACTTTCCTTCCTGAGTTATGTGTGGAAGTTTCTCCAATTCTGTTTTTGGCTCTTCGCCGAGAAAGTCACAACTACTAGCTAAAAACAGAAAGGAATATGATAGTATCTTTTTCATGACAATTCGATCTCGGTTATATTTAATCCTCGCTATTCGGGACGCTGCTTCTAATCAATCACAATTGGCAGCGACCCGATATTCTGAGCCCTTGTGCCGGTCGGCAGATTGAACTCAACATCTTCAATCCAGAATGTTTCGCCACAACATTCTTCATTGGTCTGGCGATAGCTTACTTTAAAGGTATCAACTGCGGTTCCCTTTAATACTAGTTGGTATTCATCTTCATGATCTATTAAATCAACGACAAGTATTGGAACACCGACACTTTCCTCCCGAACGGTTTGACTTTTTCCAGCGTTATCAATGATTTGAATTTCCGAAACGGCATAATGTGTAGAGTCGAACTCAAGATCTCTACCGGATGGGTCTACCAAATTAAATCTCATTTCCAAAGCGTTGGCGCAATCAGGACTCAGACAGGAATCATCTATGCCAAGGCAAGAAACCATGCCGGATATAATACCAGAGGCGATTAGATAGTTTTTCATAACGCTGATCATTATTCGAACGCTTCTAAAGTTAATCACTAAAGACGGAACGTGAGAAGGAACCCGTCAGATGATTTTTTAAATGATTCTAACAATATAGTGAAAGCCATGCTTATGCAGACGCATGTGATGAGCTAGTCGATCACTCGTCTTTCAAGTTTCCTATCTACTTTTTCACAGCCTGTGTTATCAACTGTCAAGTGCCCTAGTTGGAAGACGAGCGGGGCAGTTGTTATCTCAGACTTGTTTAGTCTTATTTCGTAAGTCCTGATGTCATCATACGACATTCCATGAAAAAGAAGTGTGAATTCATCTTCATCGATCGGAATGGAAAACCGTCCACAGGTGTCGGTTACTGTTCCGATCGTAGTACCCTTGATGACTACATTAACTCCGATGATTCCGTTTCGATGTCCATCAGTAGCGATGCCTCTCAAAACGCTGGTCTCCTGTGCAGTTGTATTAACTGTCAAGAGCGTCAAAATCGTGAATAACATTATAGATGTCGTAGATATCATTTGCCATTTGCCGACAACGATTGGCATATGCAGCGTTGCCGTAATCTGGTGATTCACGGTCCCCCACAAACCGTGTTGAAATGTATGTTCAAAAATCAGCACGTCACAGGCAATGATGCATATGCGGTGTTGGCAGTCTGCCTCTTTATTCACCACAGTCCAAACAGTCCTTTTTTCTTACAAACGTTTTTTCGCCCAATGTCAACAATGTCGCCAATACCAAATTGGTCAAATTTGTCGAGTAGTTTATCACTTCCATGGTTTAACTTAAACTTCATTTCCTCTTTATATAATGGAATTAGACAAAGAAAATTTATTGTTTTTTTATCTGTCTTAAGTTCGAAAAACTCTTGTCCAAGAGTCATGCTTGGTAAGAGCATCACGCAACCTAAATTAGTCGATTCGGCAAAGGGGTCTGCATTTTCTCCATTTGGAATTGTATGTCCATACCCTACCCAAGTGTTAAAGGAATGGGGAAACCTTGCAATGGTTTTTAACCAACGAACAGGCCAATATATATTTTCATCAGAGAAAGCATTTTCTTCTATCTTCCAGTCACTCGGTAATAGGATACATAATTCAACGTGTCTTGGGGCTTCTATTTCCGCAGGGACATTCATTGGTTTGTCACTCATGCCTGACGTCACGAGCACATGAAATGGATTTTTGCTTGTCGGTTTAACCCAATGAACATCAATGTGCACTTGGTCTGATACAATTTCATGAAACACACTTTCGATTGGTCCTATATGTGTCTCTATATGGTCAGAGATAATGTCAATGTTTTCTTCGTCACCAGTCGCTGGAGTAAATTGGTTTTCTTGACCTGTGTAACGGTATATCGGTACTCCTGATTCTGATTTCTCTGTTTCGTCCATGGTTTACTTTTTTAAAAGAGGTTGCTTGCAACATCCGGGATATATGCACCAAGTATCTCTTCATGAGGTTTGGGTACCCGGCAGTTTCACGATAAAAGTACGAAATTCCACCGCACGGTATCAGCCTTCTGTGTTGCAGTGTTCGCCCGCTTTTTTTTGTTTCATAAAAAGAGAATTTGCTCGCTACGGGGCGACGCGTGTTTGGTACGTGTGCTGGGTGAAGTGCTGATAATTCAGGCTTCGAACCGAACTCGTGAGTTGAGATGCCATGGCGTCTGGCTTCGGCGGAGAAGCCTTCGGCGCTCTCACATCGCTTGCTCCCTCTGCATCAGGTTAAGCGAGGGTACGTGCGCAGATCAGCTGTGGGCTTATCTTAAAAAAGAATCCTGTTAATCCTTTAATCCTACAAATCCCAGTTCAGACAACTGCCCGTGCTTCGAAGCGCCTCCACTTAGTCGGTTATAGTGTGCGTCTTCCCTTTTGCATTTCATTGGATGGGGATTCTTCGCTCGCTGCTGGCCGACGCACAGGCAATGCTCAGAATACAGGTCTCAGGGGTGGGGCAAAGAGGCAGGCTTCGAACCGCACCTGCGAGTTGAGATTCCGCCTTCGCCTGGCTTTCGTGGACAAGCCTTCGGCGCTCTTCACATGCACCTCGCCCATGCATTTGGTGAAGAGACTCTGCGCGGGTGCGTGGTTCCAATCGTACGCCACGTACTTCCAGTTGTATATCACGTGCCTGAAATCCTTGCACAAGAGGTTCTAATCCTTACACAGGTACTTCGAATCCTTACACAGGACGCTCGAATCCTTACACAAGTCGTTCGAATCTCTGCACAGCACATTCCAATCTTTCCACAACACGTTCGAATGTTTCCACAGGTCATTCGAATCCTACACCGTGTACTTCCAATCGTAAACTAAGACAGGAAAATCCTTGCAATACTCCCGGCCATCCGATCAATGGTAACGCTCGTGCTACACGGTGTTTTTCGTCAGCGAAAATAATTTTCCGTAAAAGAAACAATATTGAATTTCTGGCACATCACTTGCATTACATTCAACAGGAACCCTTACAATAAAAAGGGATATTATGAACAGTACAATTAAAACCGTGGGATCCTTCGACAAGGTCTTAGCATCCTGCAAACAGATCGGTGAACGTTATCAACCAACAGCAACGCAGCTCAGCATCACCGCCATGAGCGAATTGCTCCAACGTTCACATCAGG
>DASPJN010000193.1:0-3613 GCA_035628595.1 Chryseosolibacter sp. | reverse complement strand
TAAATTATATGCAGCTAAACATCCCGTTCGTTATGTATTTTATGAAGGGGCGGATCATAGCCTCACCGAGTTTAGGGATGAGGCATTTAGTGAAACGAAAAGGCATTTCGATCATTATGTAAGAGACAGGAAGCCTCTCCCGGATCTTACGCCACATGGAAGGTGATATTACGCATTAAGAAAAAGAGAAGCATCGAACTTGGCGCAAGCGTCTCGCTTGTACCTTCCTTTTACCAGCGTTACGCTGGATGCATTTGATAAGTGTAGTGTAAGGAATCCAATTGTCAAATAATCTGACGCTTCTCCGTATAAAGACTCCCGTGATTTTTGAATATCTACATAAATCAGCGGGACGCTGATAGCAGTTAAGCACAAGCGGGACGCTTGCGCTAGTCAATTCGCGTTCAATAAAAAAGAGGAGCAGTCGCTCCTCTTTCATTAAGATGGTTGTACTGTTTCCGTATGCTGTACTTTGTTCTGCATTTCTCTGACGTATCCTGTCGCCCGGTCTTTCAAATTATTGAGCGTACCGTTCGCAGAGTTGAGCAGACTTCTGCCCTTCTCAGTGTTCAGATAATTTGCCAATGCAACACCAGCGGCTGCGCCGCCGATAGCTGCTAATAAAACATTCTTAGCCATAACGTATTAGTTTAAATACTACCATGCTCATCAAACAATGAGCCGTTACCCTGGTAAAAATATAATACCAAAGCCGATAGCAACAGTAACCGTTTCGCACATCAATAGAGAATACAACCCAAGTTGAATTGTTACTATCCCCGATTGCTTAATCGCCTAAGCACATCCTTCCCGGAAGTCTTTAAATTAGAACTTGATTAAAGTTGCTTCAAAAAATTGCCAGCTGTCCGCTCTTTGTTTGAACAGATGTAACACAAATAATGACACGTATTTACTTCCGAAATAATCATTACATTTCCGGCCATGAAAAGAATACTGGTTCCTTGCGATTTTTCGTTGCCTGCACGCCAGGCGTATAAGTTTGCTGTCGACATCGCCGCAAAAAGTGGAGGTGAGGTTTTGGTAATGAACACAATCGCCATTCCGGTATTATTCGAAACCACATTTGGCGTGCAACCATATCCTTTGGACCTGCTGCAGTCACAGAAGCTCGAAGCAAATGCACGCGAAGCGTTTGAACGAATGAAGAGCGAGTACAATGTTGATGGCGCACGCGTTTCATTTCACCTTGTACACGATTACCTTCTTTCCGGTATCAGAGATTTCATTGAAAATAAACAAGTCGACCACGTTGTAATGGGCACGAGTGGGTCAAGTGGCATTGAGGAATTCTTTATCGGCTCGAACACAGAAAAGATTGTTCGGTTTTCGAAGGTTCCTGTGATCGCGGTGCCAGCAGCAGCAAAAATTCCGACGACGGTAAGACGTATTGTTTTTCCAAACACGCTTGAATTAGACCAAAACCGTCTGATAGAAGCTGTGAAGGGATTGCAAAAGTTTTTTAACGCTTCGTTAGAAATCCTCTATATCAATACGCCGAGCAAATTCAAAGTCGATAAGGAGGCATACGCGCTTGTTGAAGCCTTTGCTAAAACATACCAGCTCGACAATTTTACCGTCAACGTTAGAAATTCGCCCGATGAGAAAACTGGTATCCTCCATTTTGCACAGGAAGGAAATTGCGATTTACTGGCGATGGCAACCCACGGACGTCAGGGGTTGGCTCATCTTTTTGTCGGAAGCATTGCTGAAAGCGTGGTAAATAAAGTCGATTGCCCTATCTGGACTTTCAATCTACAATACCAATAACCTTCTGTGGTTTGTACTAGGATAGTGCTGGGAAATTCCTTAATTTATAAAGCTTATATAAGGTCCACCCATGCGCTATCTGGCAATAGTTATTCTATTCATGTGCGTTGTTACAACGCAAGCACAACCACTCGATCCTAACAAAGAACTTTCTCAATACAACATCGATCACTGGCAGGACGAATCTACACCGTCCAGCATCATGCAAATTATCCAGGCAAGCGATGGGTATCTGTGGATGTCGACGCTAAAGGGACTTGCCCGATTCGACGGACTAAAACTAAACGTCTATGACAAGTTTACCAGCGCGGCATTGGATGTTAACGGTTTTAAAAGCCTTTACGAAGACAAAAATGGAAATTTCTGGGTCGGATCAATCGGCGAAGGGCTTTACCTCAAACAGGGCCAAACGTTCAAAAAATTTACAGTTCCGTTTGGTACAAGCAGCAACAACATAGAAAGAATTTTCACCGACTCACGCGGTACATTATGGCTGTGCACAGTTAAAGGGATTATTCAGTTCCGTGATTCAATTTTTACACTGATCACGCCTGATGGCGTATCGCGTGAATCAGACTTCCCGACATTTGATATCACCGAATCGAAGGATGGCACCTTGTGGGTGGCTTCGGCAACTGGGCTGTATACTGTAACAGAAAGCAAGCTGACACGTGCATTTGCCGATGAACGATCTTTGAACGGTGAGATTGTCGATCTGCACATTGATTCAGAAGGGGGATTATGGATTGCGGCTTACAATAACGGATTCTTCTTTATCTCCGACACCGGCGTAAAGAGAATTGGTGAACTCGATCAGCTGAAACATCCTATCGTTGTTTATGAAGACCGGCAAAAAAACCTGTGGTTTGGATCAGAGCATGGAATCGCACGTCGTTCGGTAAACGGATTCTCATACCTTACATCAGCTCGTGGTCTTTCACATGATCACATCACCGCTATTTGCGAAGATCACGAAGGCAGCATCTGGCTTGGGTCTTATTATGGCGGGATCAATCGTCTTCGTGATGGAACGTTTACAAATTACAGTACCGCGAATGGCTTGCCGCACGAAACAACGCACGTGCTACTGGAGACAGCGGATAAAACAATCTGGGCCGGAACAGAAACAGACCTCGCATACCTGAAGGACGGGCATTTCAATACGCTATCGGAGAAATTTCCCATCCTCGCAAAGGCGCGCGTTCGCGGACTGATGGAAGACAAATCCGGAAGTCTCTGGATTGCGTCATACGATGGAGTCTTCAAGATGACAAAAAACAAAATGCTGGTTAAATACGACGTCAACAGTGGCTTGACAAACAACCAGACACGGGTGCTTTACGAAGATCGGAATAACAATATATGGGTCGGAACCCGGCAGGGATTGAACCTTTTAAAAGATGGCAGATGGCGCTCGTTTGGGCCGCGCGAAGGATTGCTTAATGATTTTGTGATGTCAATCATCGAGTTGCGCAACGGAAAATTTCTCGTTGCCACAACGGGCGGGCTATATATCTTAAAGGGGGAAACGTTCGAACCTGTCACAACAGATCACGGAAATCTTACCCTTACAATTTTCAGAATGCTTGAAGATGACAAGGAGCGCCTTTGGATCGGCACGTCCGATGGGCTTCTCATGCTTGATGGCAACACATTGACTGATTACTCACATCACCACAAGATCTTGAGCAGTAATATTTACCAGATACTGGAAGATGATAATAATTTTCTCTGGCTGACATCAGACCTGGGAATCGCGAGGATAGAAAAAGAAAAATTACTTGAGAAACAATTGCATGATACGACTTCGGTTAACATACGAATC
>DASPJN010000192.1:0-2814 GCA_035628595.1 Chryseosolibacter sp. | reverse complement strand
AAGCGAATCAGTGAGCGTGATCACGTCAAGCCTTTCACTAAATCCGTCTAATCTGATCGAACTTACAACTGCAGGCGAGCCCGACTGCACATGTGTCGAATTGATGAACAGGATCGGCAAACGCCCGGACGTATCGCTGACTTGCCTGGAGAACGAAGTTTCAAAACCCTCTCCCAACGAATTCGACGAAAAACGCTCCATCGACTTTTCCAGCGCCTCAGCCCTGTTGTCCATATACGTTGGTACAAGATGCTGAAGGATGTCACTGCCCAGCCAACGCGTGAGCACCGGTGTTAGAAAGTCCTGGCGGAGAAAATTCCGGGCATTCGACAGGAAGCTGGCGGTATCACTACCGTTCCGGTTTTTAAGCTGATGGTAGAATGCTGCATTACCAACGCTCCCGCCCGATGCGCCCGCAAGACAAAGGAGATGATCCGAAAATTTTGTTCGTATGTTTTCGTCTCTCATCGAAGAGTCCTGGATCGCAGAAAGAACAGAGGCGACCCAATAGCCTGAACGCGACGCGCCGCCGTCCGCAATCACAACGTAAACGGTGAATTCCTTTACGCTATTGTCGTCCAGTACGGCAGCACGGGATGGCTCATTGATCCATGCGTCGAAATAGTTCTGCAGTAGTGGTCGCTTCGACAGATCTTCTTTTTTGATAAGCGTTATCTTATAATAATCATAGACAAAGCCCCACGCGAACGCCACCAGAAGGATGATGAGGAAGAAGTTAATTTTCCTTTTTATTGAAATCGTGGAGATAATATTGGAAACACCAACGATAACGCCCAGCGCAAGAACCGTAAAAGCAAGCGCACCCATTCGGTCAGGTATGGTGGGAACGATAAACGCCGAAAAGTAGAGAATCATCCCCAACGCGACAGCGTAATGAAAAAACACAAATGACTTCACCTCTTCCGGTGGTACTTCCCTTGGATAAACCGGTGAAAACCAACTGGCCTGTTTGATCATAGTACCTTTCACCGTTGCGGCGCGTTGCAGCCACACGCGCCTTCTGATGAACAGGTACACCATGACAATCGAATAAACAAAAAGTACAAAGGCAATTGCCGGCAACAGGCGTTGATGTCGTAGCAGATCAGAAAAAGCCATTACTGCAGCAAAGGTTCCGTAGGTCACTACGCAAATAAAAATTACTGCGCGGCAAACAGCCTTGTGCGGGCTTTCGGAAAAGTAATGTATGATCACGACGTATAGCACATTTTGACCAATGACAAAGATCATGAGGTCATACGTCGTAAAATTCCCGATGGTCGGAAGTGCCCACGCCGCGGCCTGGATGCAAACAACCGCATTGTAGGCTATGAGTCTCGGCATGTGTCTTAACAAATGCGTTGGCAGAACGTTTTCAGGTTGTTGCTTCTTGACTTCTGAAACAATCCTGGAACTATACCACGCGAAAATGGAAAAGAGAATTACGCACAATGCAGTAAAAGACGCCGGGCCGGAATACTCGGCAATCTGCATCACAACGTCCTGCCCCTGTACAAGCTTGATCAATACAAAGTAAAGCAGGCAGACTGTGATGATTCCGGCAGCGTATAAAGTCAGTCCTTTGAAAAGCCAGCGAAGGTAGGGTGCGCCGCGGAAGGTCCATAATAAACATGTGAAGGTCAGCCCGATCCCAATCCACTTTATGTAACCTGCGATTGCGGCGAATCTCAAGAACGAAACGTCCGCTTTGGATATCAAAAGCCGCAGAAAGTAATTCTCGGTCAGGTCAGCAACACCTGCCACCGCAAGGAAAAAAAATGCCGCGATACAAATTCTTCTCGAAGATTGTCTGGCGCTCCGGTAATAAACACACAAGGCTAAAAATCCGCAATAAGCAAATACAAGGTAGTTGTCCCACGCTATTCCTTCTAAAGCAAGCAATTGTTGCTGCGCGGTCCATCCACCGGTGATCGCAATCGCTCTATCAGCATCGCGCTCTCCTTGTAATGATAATAATCCACGCGGCGCGATGAGTGTTTCGATTTTGTCATTCTTCCGGGCGAACTGGCTTGCGATTGTGAGCAACAGGCATAACGATCCGCACAGGATCAGGAATTTGAATCTGGTAAGTGTATTCATGGGGTCCTTTAAGTTATTTCAAACGGGTTGGTGCCAATGTTCTCGGTCAGGAGCGCCGAACGCGAAAAACAATGATTCCCTTCGATTTTTAATGATGCTTAACCTATTCCCTGGTGTAAAATTACTTAAGCGCTCGGGCTGCCGGCATGCCCGCAACGTTGCTTTTGAAAATGCTGTATCGTACGCCGAGTATGCTGAAAAATCCTCCGCGTTCAATGAAAGGCGAATCGAAGTTCTTTCCAAAACTGAGATTGACACTGATATCTTCCGCTATCCTGTAGGAGGCCTGTGCGGCAAGCCTGTATGTGAAATCCTTTTCAACAATTGTAACAGGCTCGTTGTTGATATTAAAGTCCGGTATTTCGGCACGATACGAACGCCCCATCGCCTCAACAGACAAGCACAGATTGGATAGCTCTTTAATATATGCTAATCCGAAATCGAAATTACTTGTTGCTGAATCGGAATCCGCAAAGAAATACCTCGCTGAAAAATTCCACGCGTCTGTCTGCGATACGACATTGGAAGCGTTGATCCAGATCCCTGCCTTTTCAAATTTGTCATGTGCAGTTGTAAAGAAGCTCGAAGCCCCCGCGACTTCAGCAATGAAGCCAATGCGTCTTTTCGCTAAAGCCACAACCTGGCGTTTCAGCTCAGCGCTCTCTTCGTCGATTGTAGCATTGATCATTTCTGTGTACGCGATCAGATCCGTGA
>DASPJN010000191.1:0-40890 GCA_035628595.1 Chryseosolibacter sp. | reverse complement strand
TTTTTCATACTCACCCTTCCGCAAGCTGAGCGAGCCAAGCCCGACAATCGGATGGATGCGATGGATACTACGCGCTGGAAACACCGTTTCCCGAATTTGCCTTGACTCATTAAAAAGTTCCTCGGCTCTTCGCAGATTACCAAGCCTCAGATAGAAATACCCTAGCTTATCGTATGCGTCATAGACTGTGCCTGATAAATTGAACAAATAGCTTTTTATGGCGCGCGGACGGCGGGTTTTTGCGTCGCGATATGCTTCTGTAAATATCTTTTCGGCATTTCTGTAATCGCCAGTTCTTTCATAACGGTCAGCAAGTTGAAGCCAGAGAAACACCCTGAAATTCCCTTCGCTGTGCGCGGTCAGCTCTACGAGTTTGGACATGGCTTTTTCATTGTCTTTTTCCCGCCACACTTGCATACGGTATTGACGCATTAGCTTGCCACGCCGCCAACTCGATTTTTGCGCGAACGCGTCAACACAAATGCAAACGAACACCAATATCATAACAAAGCGACTCATCGGATACGGCAGCCAGCCTTAAGTCCAACAATCATGTAGTCGGCAAAACCATCGGCGATCAGGTAAGTCGATTGTTGCCTGTTCAATCCCCAATGACCATCAAGTCCTTTCAAGGAGGATTGGCCGGAGAAGGGCAATTGCATGTACATCGCGAACTGAAATCGATTGACCGGGATCACAAACTGGAATTTACTTCCGAAATAAATTTTATTTGAATAGCGCGTTATATCACCTTCCATCTCATACAATCTGTTGAAGCGGTAAATGCCTTCTTTTAAATGAGCGTTGAGAAGAAAAAATGGTGTAATGCCAGCATCAATAAAGAACACATTTTTGTTAGACATATTCCAACGGACAGCGAGTGGAACAGCAATGAAGTTTGCCTTGAATATGCTGGACGATCCGAAAATATAACTTGAACTGGAATACCCTGCGTTAAAAAAGGATACACCTGTCATCAGCGAAAATGAGCCAATCAGCTTCCTTTCATATTCTACATCAACGGTGTAATAATTAAATGAAAACGCTTCCTTTTCTATCCATGTGTTGATACTCCCCCAAATCCAAACATCGGAAACACCCGCGCTAACATAAAGTCTTGATTGTGCTTTTACTGAAACACTTTCCAGAATCAAAAAGGCTATTAGGATTACCGAGCACCTTTTCATTTGTTAGTAATTATGTTGACGGATGATGTTAACGCGCGTCACGTGTCCAAAAGAATCTGTGTCAAAAGAATCAATATAAAATCTACCGATGCTGTTGTCCGGAAATCGTACTACATAACCATGGTGCTCGACAAGCGGCAGCAGATAGGAAAATTCGTCAAGCGGCTTTTCAGTGATCTCCGAAAGACAGTTTTTGATGCCGACATCTTTGATCCAACCGTAAATGTGGTCATCGTAGTAAACAGATCTAATCTGTGGCGTTGTTTGAAGTTCGATCCTGAAGCATCCGTTGATATCAGGAAGAAAGCACATCCAGGATTCATCAGCCGTTACATAATCTTCGGACCCAATAGGATCTGCGCAGGATATACCAATGTCGTGCTCATTTATGCATGAGACGGAAAGAACAGCCAGGGATAATATGACCGTTTTCAGTTTAAACAACTGACGCAGGGTTTATGTGACCATATTAATTTACCTAATACGCTACGGTTTTCCTACAAGGATTGCCGATTTAAGATTCGTGCCACGCATATAAATACATATTGCGTAACAATCATAAATAAACCTTCTTTGCAGGAAGCCGTTAATCGATTGAAATTACTACCGACTACCTTTCATGCAACTACAGAAAATTCGCTTCTCTGATACAAAAAGCTTTTCTCAGTTCTTCCTCGACTATATCGAAAACAAAGAAAGACTTACGCCATTTTTCGATCAGTATCCTGCGTTAGTCAACTTTAACAGCTCGTTAACAAAAAAGAGCCAATCGTTTTTACTGGAACAGAGGCAGATACTAGTTTCAGTGCTAAAGAAACAATACGATGGCATTCAGCATGAGATCGTTCACCGTCAAATTCAATCTTTGTCAGATGGGAAGACCTTTACAGTGACTACCGGTCATCAACTCAACATTTTCACAGGTCCGTTATACTTTATTTACAAGATCGTCACTGTCATTAATACGTGTCGTGAATTGAAAAAAAAGTATCCAACGTTCAACTTCGTTCCGGTTTACTGGATGGCAAGCGAAGACCACGACTATGATGAAATGAACTACTTTCGACTGAACGGAAAAAAATACACCTGGGAGACTGATCAAAAGGGTGCTGTCGGAAGATTTAAGACAATCGGATTTGATAAACTCCTGAACGAACTCCCCGGCGATACAAGCATCTTTCGCGAAGCATACACCGGAAATGAAGTATTGAGCGACGCTGTTCGACAATATGTTCATTCATTGTTTGGGAATGAAGGTCTTGTAGTGATCGATGCCGACAATCATGAGCTTAAAAGACAATTCTCAAATGTGATGCGTGACGACATTCTCCAACAGCGAACGATCACACACGTCGAAAAAACTAACAAAGAACTTGAAAAGCTGGGTTACAAAACACAGATTCATTGTCGTGAAATTAACTTCTTTTATCTGGATACAAACCTGAGAACACGTATTGAAAAATCCGATGATGGGTTTTCTGCTGTTGATACCGGGCTGACATTTACCGAGAAAGAGATGTTATCGATCATTGAAGATGTGCCTGAGAAGTTGAGCCCGAATGTGATCCTTCGGCCTTTGTACCAAGAGATGATTCTTCCCAATCTCGCGTATGTGGGGGGGCCGGCCGAGGTGATCTACTGGTTGCAGTTGAAGCGCGTCTTTGATCAATACAACGTACCTTTTCCAGTGCTAATGCCGCGCAATTTTGGGATGGTGGTTGATCATGTTGTTGACCGGAAACTTCGCAAAACCGGAATGGCGGTTGAGACATTTTTTGAAACCAAAAATTATCTTTTCAATGAATGGATATCAGTAAACACGCGTCACGATCTGACCGTTGGTAAAGAGCGCGATCTTATTAGTCGATCGTTCGACGAGCTTCGGCTAAAGGCCTCTTCCATTGATCCAACACTTACTCCATTTGTGAGTGCCGAAACGAAACGCGCACTTAATGGCCTTGAAAAATTAGAGAAGAAATTGCTGCGTGCCGAGAAACGGGTTCATAGCGAAAAGCTGCGACAGATTGAGGAAGTTAAAGACGCGCTGTTTCCCAATGGCAACCTGCAGGAAAGGACAGATAATTTTCTGAATTTTTATCAACGAGACGCCGATTTTATTAAGGCGTTATTACTTAACTTCGATCCTTTCGATTTCAGGTTTAACATCTTAATCTATCCGTCACATGACGAAAGCCGAAGCGCGGAAGCAATATCTTCAGAAACGAAATAGCCTCACCGAAGGTGAATTCGCTCAGTTAAGCCGGAATCTTTCCGATGTGTTTTTTTCTTCGCTGGATCTGAGTTTTGTTAATGTCTTACACACGTTTTTGCCGATTCACAAAAACAACGAACCGGACACCTGGATGATCATTGACCGCGCGCGCCGTGAGTATCCACATATTCGAATTGCCGTTCCCAAAATAAATCCGGATAACGCATCGCTCGACAATTTCTACTTTGAAGGTTGGCATCAACTTGAAAAAAATACGTGGGGCATTCCAGAACCAAAACAGGGTGTTCCGGTTCCTGCCGAAAAAATTGATATGATCCTGGTGCCGTTGCTTGCCGTGGATAAAAAAGGAAATCGTGTCGGATACGGAAGAGGATTTTACGACAAGTTTCTGGCGACCGTCAACCCGAACACGCAGAAAATAGGTCTCTCTTTTTTTGCCCCAGTTGATTCGCTGACAGACATGCTCGCGACGGACATCAAACTGACCGGGGTTATCACACCTAAGGAGGCGTTGCAATTCTAATTTGCGTCGTCAGTGTAGACTACGTTAAACGTTTGTTCATGATACATCTGATGCCCGTCAGCGGATACGCCGGAAATTACAATAACGTACTCTCCAGTTAAATCACTTGTAACGAAATTCAATTGCGCTTGCCCCTGGCTGTCAAGAATTACTTCCGGATTCCAATAAAGATTATATCGCGTGTCTGGGACACGGGCAGGAAAAGAACCAGTCTGGTTTTGGAATTCAAGCGGCCTGGTCAGACCTGTTGCCGCGAAGGTATGCTCTGACGGAACATTGCTTGCATTGCCCGGGATGTTTGTCTCTACGAGAATCACGCCGAAGCGTCCTGCTGATCCAAAGACATAGAGCTTGTCAAACGAAGCGATGATCTTAATCGTTTGAACCGTCTCGGGGTCGAGGCTCATGAAATAATCCGTATCATCGGTAGCAACTCCGTCAATAAAATACAAAGGAGGCCCATCAGCAAAATACTTGGTTTCATCAAACCACAGGCGTACACGATGTTTTCTATTAACCCATCGGTGCTGAACGAAAGGAACAACTTCACGAAGCGTTTCTTCCATTGTCGGGAAAATAAGATAATCTGAAAGGCGTACCGCTGCGGTAACGCCGACGGTCTCATCTTCAATTTTCGCATGCGGATTCAGCACCTCGGTGGTTGGTCGCTGGACTGCTTTCTTAGTTTCGAACGCTTTGGAAAAAGAGCGGCGTTGCATCACCGCTTTGTGTAGCGGATGCTTCTCGCCAGTATCACGTGTAGTTAGGTCGAACTGCAAAAGCTCAGGCACGTATTCATCTGGCACCAACCGAAGGTCTTCAAGTCTTTCTCCGTATTGTTCAATTGTGTAAAAGATCCGATCCCGTCCATAAAAATTGATGAGGAGGGGCAGGCGAAATTTGCTTTGCCGATCCGCCCACGTGTAATAGCCTGCAATGTCATTCTGAATGAAAAATGAAATCTTAAGCGAGTCACGTTGAACTGGATTCCCGTTCAGGTCCGCAATTGTTCCGCTAAGAATCAAATGTCCTGGATAATGCTCAGCTGGCGATGGTGTTGCTTTGATTAAAGCTAGTGGCGAAAATACTGAGGTGCATGCAACGAGATAATCATTGACTTCATTCATATCAATGTCATCCGGAATACCTCCTATGATATCTGCTTGAAAATCCAGATATCGCCCAGTACTGTTACCACTTTTAAATAAGTCCTTTTCGTAAATGCTAACGGATAAAGGAATCGCAGATCGAGCTGTCAAAGCGCGAATGTCCACTTGTACATTTTCCCTAACATTGTAACTAGGCTCGATCCCTGCAATTTCAAGTCTGGGCGTGCTGTTTAGATCTCTGAAAAGAAACGGTCGCTCGGATAGTACGTTCAGGTTTGCATCAAACAACACTGCCTGGTATACTCCAAACGGCAGGCCTTTCATGTCGATTGGCACGAGTAACTGTCTTTTTCTGTCGAAGGATAGGGTTGCTTTGAAATAAATTTGACCGTATCTGTAAATGACAAAGGTCTGATTCCCCTTCACTACGTTTCTTCCAGAGGTCTGAAACACAAAATTGAACTTATCATTTCCAGAGGCATTCGCTAAAGCCATGGCAACTCTTGAAGTACCGGCTTCAGGAATTGCGACGGATTTTCCATTGGAGAATTTCAATGAATAACTTTCGCCTTCACTGGGAGCAAGATAAAACACTGAGAAACCACTTTCGTTGAAGGAAATATTGCGTTCATTGGTCCCACTGGCATTGACAACGAGCGCGGTTGTCAAAGGTGGCCCGGTGGCTACAAGTTTATTAGTAACACCCGATATCAAGGCGCCACCTTCGACAAACACTCGCATTTCTGGCGAACTTCGGGCAATTCGATAAGTTTCTCCTACAACGTCAATGGCAGTGCGAAAAAACATCAGATTATTTACAGGACTATCAGGGGATGCGATGATGCCATAGCGGCCGGGCATAAGTTCGATCGGAAGCACGATCTGACTTTTTGAAAAACCATCGGTGACAAGCACTTTTTGATGAACGATCTGTTTTCCATTGGCATCTGCAATCACGACGTTGATGATATGTCTGCCAGGAATGGGTTGCTTGTCAAGCGTGTTTAATGCGCAAATGGAAAAGAAAGCAGTGTCCCCTGCCACAAACTCGGGTTGGTTAAACCGAAGAAACAATTGTATTTCCGACCCGGCAGGGAATGCATTTTGCAAAGTCTTTTCAAATCGTAGAATCGTTGAATCCTGAAACGCGGCGTCTGACGTATGGACGACCAAAAATGCTGAAAGGAGAAATAAGTATTTCACTTCAAATCGAGTTTAGCGTGATGGAGTAATATCATCCAAGTTCATATTTGTTGTCAAAGCTATTTCCAGAAAGATGGTTTTACCTTGGTTGCGCCTTTAATCAATTGATAACATGGTGTTGTAATTTCCTCGATAGACTCAAGGGGTTCGGGTGCATCGGCTCTTCGAAATATCAAAATCTCCGTTGCAATCCCTGACACAGCAAATACACCAAACACTTCGTCCTCGGGATCAGCAACATTGTAAATATTCCCTTTAACCTTTGAGATATTCGCCTGAAAAATGCTTTCGCCCGCTTCCTGCGATTTTACACGTTGCCAAAAACGATAAACATCTTCGCTGAGGCTCATTTGCTCTACCTGTAAGCGATATTTTCGAAACAACCGAAACTTGTCGATAGAGACCGTGCCTACCATAATGGAGTTATATGTATTTTCCGTTATACTATTGTCGGCAATAACGGCTGATGGACTATATTCAGTAACCCAACATTTGCAGCATGTACACTCTTTTACTTGAACAAGACCTTCTTCAGGGTCATAAATATATCCGCTGCACGCATGCGGATCTGGTACAGGCGCTCCCGTTGCAGGATCGGGTTTAGTTGCAAGTTCCGGATGTGTTTCAATCTCATACGTGCCAATGGTTCGCCAACGTAAAAAATGTTCACTGTTTGCATCGCTGGTTGCATTCAGTGTCACTTCAAAAAAGTAGTCCGTCAGCGCATTTTCGGGACCGTGTTTATAAGATTTGAGATCAGCACTAATATCAGAGATTTCACCACTGCCACTCATGCGCTGTGGCGTGGATCGGTAAGTTGCTGATCCATCATTTAGTAAAATTTCAATGTGGTAGGTTCGACCAGTCTCACCTTTCGCGTTAGAAATCTGATATCGGCCCCTCGCTACTTCAGTGTAGTTCCATCGATTTCCCACATCATCGTACAAACTGATAGATGCCCCGGATACACGGTTGATGCTGTCAGGATTATGCGTGGGAGCGGAGGTAGACAATGTTATATAATGCGTTCCTTGTTGATCGGTGAAAAGCCCATCTACTACCAGTCGAGGCGTATATGGAACCGGGCCTATCTCCAGAGGAGAAATACATCCGCCTACAACGGAATAAACAAAGCAGAATACGAATGATCGAACCAACATGTAGCTATATAAAATCGTTTACCAAAAAGGCGGCTTTACGTTTGTAGCGCCTCTAATCAATTGATAACATGGCGCTGTAAGCCCATCGAGTGATGGCAGAAGTTCTGGCGCATCACTCCTCAATAATGTTATGGTTTCTGTTGTAACTGCTGACACGGCAAATACACCAAACACAATATCTTCCGAATCAGAAGCATTGTAAATATTTCCTTTAACTTTTGAAATATTCGCCTGAAAGATGCTTCCGGTCGCTTCCTGCGATTTTACGCGCTGCCAAAAACGATAGACCTCTTCACTGACACTCATCTGCTGAACTTCTAGGTGATATTTTCTGTAAAAGCGAAATTTATCAATAGGTATTGTTGCAACGAGGACGTCGCTATAAGTATGCTGCGTTACGCTATTGTCTGCAATGATCGCGGAAGAGCTGTACTCAGTAATCCAGCATTGACAGCACGTGCATTGGCCCACGCGAACAAGACCATCATCATCATCATAAACATAACCGCTACAGGGATGTGGATCAGGTATTTCCGGCGCCATTGGGCTTGATGGATTTGGTTTTGTTGCAAGTTCCGGTTGAGTTCCAATTTCATATGTGCCAACGGTCCGCCACCGCAAAAAATGCTCACCCTTGCTGTCGTTGGTTGCATTCAGGTTCACTTCAAAAGAGTAATCCTTGAGGGAATTTTCCGGGCCATGGGTAAAAGTTTTGACCTTGGCGTATAGATCAGAAATCTCACCTGCGTTAGTCATGCGTTGAGGCGTGGAGCGGTAGACGACTGGTTCATCATCAAGTTGAATTTCGATATGATATGAACGGCCCACTACGCCCTGAACATCAGAAATTCGATAGCGGCCATTCGTTACTTCCGTGTAGTTCCATTGGCCTCCTACATCATCATGCAAACTAATGGATGCTCCCGATACACGCGTGGTACTATCAGGACTGTGAGTGGGAGCGGATGTAGACAATGTGATAAAGTGCTGTCCGGGTTGGTCAGTCAAAAGCCCATCGACGACCAGCCTGGCCTTAAATGGAACGGGACCGATCTCCAGGGATGAAATGCAGCCTCCGACGACAAGAAAAATCCAAACAAAAATGAGAATCCGCATAATCAAAATTTAAAACTATAGCTGACGGATGGAATTACCGTACCAATAACTGACAGCGTATAAGGTTTCAGATATCCGTCGCCTCCGTCTTTAAAAAACGCTGAATAAGGATTTTTCCGCGCGTAAACATTATAGAAAGAAAACGTCCACGTTCCGTCAAGCAACTTCTTCTTTCTATGATTTCCTTCTATGATAAATGCGATATCGAGTCGATGATAGTCGGGAATCCGGTACTCGTTCCTATTTGAAAAATCCGCCACGGGTACACCGTCGACATTGTAAAGTGCAATGGGCACCGACATGGGTCGTCCCGTGTGATAAGTAAATATTCCTGAAAAGAAATGACGGCGGGAAATCCCATAACGCCAGTTAACATTTAGAATATGTGGTTGATCAAAGTTCGATGGATACTGCTTCCCATCGTTAATAGCTTCATCCTGAAACGCTCCGGGCACACGACGTAGTGATCTTGACAAGGTATAATTAAGCGTCCCAATCAATCGGCCAGTCGTCTTACTTAGCGACATTTCAATGCCGTACGAATGAGATGTCCCATTAAGAAGTGCCGTTTCAAGCTGACGGTTTAACAAGAGTCTTGCGCCATCCTTAAATTCCAAAACGTTTTCAACAACCTTATAAAATGCTTCGGTAAAGAATTCAATTCCGGGTTTGTCGAGTTTGCGGAAATATCCAAGAGATACTTGGTCCGCGCGCTGAGGCTTAAAATATGTATTGCTGACTTGCCATATATCAACCGGAGCAACTGCCGCGGTATTCGTTACCAAATGTAAGTATTGATATACCCGGTTATAGCCCATTTTAAAAGATGCTGTTGGAGAAAGCTCATATCGAAGGCTGAGGCGCGGCTCAAGGCCATGATAAGTTTTCATCACATCCCCACTGTTGTAGATGGTTGAGTCAACAACATTGTACGTCTCGATTGGAGCTCCAGCTTTGTATTGATAGACTATACCTTTTCCAAGTCGATTATATAGAGAATACCGAAAGCCAGCTTCGACAGTAAGTAAATTACTCAGTGCAAACTCATCTGAAATGTACAGCGCTGTTTCCATTGCATGCTCTTGCGGAATGCGGATATCCGAAACGTTAGATTCTTGTGAACGAGGTTTCAGTTCCCCTGATTGCATGATGTAATATGTGCTATGAAGTCCAAACGCTAGGGAATGCTTTCCATTACGATTAAAATCGACCTTCAATGACGGATATGTAATGCTGTAATCAAGATCAAATGCCTGAAGTGGATCTGAGTCGCTAAAAGAATATCCATAGTGACCAACATTTAATGCGGCCGTGGCAAATAAATCCGGTTTGAGCGTCTTATCAAGGCGCATGCTGAATGCATAGTTCTTCCACTGATAGAGCGTGTCATCTGTCAGGGTAAAGTCATCATGACTCACGTATCCCGAAAGCATGAATTTAGTTCCTGCGTTAACCTTGTGTGTGTACTTCAATCCCCCGTCAAAAAAACGCAGTGAAGTATTCTCCAAACTATTGTAGTTGGACTTTACAGCATCGAGCATCCAGTTTGAGTAAGACGTTCGTCCGCTAACAATTAGCGATGAAGTGTCTGTTTTGATTGGTCCGCCGATAGTTGCGTAGCTTGAGATAATTCCAATACCACCGCTGCCATGCCACCGTCTAAAATCGCCTTCCCGCGCGGTAATCTTTAATACCGACGAAACCCGCCCACCAAACTCGGCTGGAATGCCGCCGCGATAAAAAGTTGTGTTGCCAATGATATCTGGATTGAATGCTGTAAAGAAACCCAGTGCGTGTGATGTGTTGAAAATTGGAACGCCTTCGAACAAAACCAGATTCTGATCGACGCTTCCACCACGGACGTTGAACCCGGAAGCTACTTCACCCACAGTTGTCACGCCGGGCTGCGTCTGTAAACTTTTGATCACATCCACTTCACCTAAAAAGGTTGGGGCGCGCTTAATGTCAATGATCCTGATGCTTGTCTGGCTTACACGGCTCGTAGTAATCGACTGATCTGAGATTTCCACCTCATCAAGCACACGCGGCGCGCTTTCAATAGTGAGCGAAATATTGCCATCGGCAAACATTGCAAGGTCAACAACCTTGTCATGATAATTATTGCGTTTTAATTGTACGACATGGTTACCCTTTGGAACTTCAATCTTAAACCTGCCTTCGGTGTCCGTCGTTGTAGCACCATGATTAAGAATTTCTACTGAAACCTGACTTACCGGGTCTCTGTTCATATCGCTACGAATCACACCAGTTAAGACAAATTGTTTTCGGCCAACCCTTGATAACGGATCGCCTAGTGTAATCTTTTCGATCACCTTCTTTTGAAGCATTGCCTTGTACAAATACTCTTCGCGCGCTATCTCCCGGGATCGGTCTTTGATGATAACGATGCCGAAGTCCGAAATCAAATGGAATGAAATATCTGTACCGGTGAAAGCTTCCTCCAATAGTTCACGAAGGGTCCGAGGGTATGGGTCAGCATGGACCATGATATCCTCCAACCACTCTTCGCGAAAGAAAAAGCGTACCTCGTGTTCCTTTTCCAGCGCCTCGATAATCCCTTTTAGGGGTAACGATTTCGGAGTGGGTTGTACACGAATCCCTAGTACATCTTGAGAATAGACATCAAGGCTAAAGCAAATGAAACAGATTACAATTAACAGCGATTTCAAAGCGTCGTTTTTTCAAATGTAACAATTGTAGTTTTGCAGGGCAAAATGCCGAGAATTTTTAATTGGACCTGGTCGGACGGTTTTGACAAATTGTTTCTTCTCATTTTGGCACTCGAAGGTTTACTGGTCTTAAAGTAAGGCCCGGATAAACTGTAAGCACCACCCTTTTCGGACTAGCTTTTCTGCCGCGGTTTTGCATGACATTGTGACGCCACCGTAGTCGTAGTAGTTATGTTATTTGCTCCGGGATTCAACGGCACACGCAGCGCTGTAATGCAATGAAAAAGGACTACCACATTCAGGGTAGCCCTTTGGTTTATTGGGTTGTTAAATGAGCCTAAGCAGTCTTTCCGAGATGAAATAAAGATTCGTCTTTCGTTTCCAGTTGCGAAGACCCCATCAAGTGGATGTCGACAACACGGGCAGCTTCGCGTCCTTCTGAAATTGCCCATACAACCAACGATTGCCCGCGCCGTATGTCGCCCGCAGCGAAAATACCTTCACGGGATGTCATGAAATTTTCTGTTTTAATGTTTGTTCGTTCGTCAAGTGCGAGCTGAAGCTCTTCAACCATTCCGCCTTTCTCCGCTCCTGTAAACCCGATCGCCAACAAGGCGAGATCACATGGCAAGATTCGCTCAGTACCAGGAATTTCTTCGAAGCCCATCTTGCCGGAAGCATTCAAGTCCCACTTAACGCTAACGATTTTTAGTCCGGTGAGACGCCCGTTGTCATCACCAACAAATTCTTTTGTTAACACTGCCCACTGTCTTTCCGCTCCCTCTTCGTGCGACGAAGATGTCGTCAGCACCATCGGCCACATCGGCCACGGATTATCGTCAGCTCTTTTTAACGGCGGCTTAGCCAGAAGTTCTATCTGCGTGACGGAAATTGCTCCCTGACGATTCGACGTACCAACACAGTCCGATCCTGTATCACCACCACCGATCACGAGAACATTTTTTCCTGAAGCGTTTATCTCGCCGGAAAAAATTCTGTCGCCAGCTACACGTTTGTTCTGCTGTGGTAAAAACTCCATCGCGAAATGAACGCCAGAAAGTTTCCGGCCTGGAATGGAAAGGTCGCGCGACGCGGAAGCACCTCCGCAGATAAGTACCGCATCAAATTCTTTCGGGAGATTCCTGGCGCTGACATTGACACCAACATGGGCATTTGTCTTGAAAACAATTCCCTCCTGTTCCATCAAGCGAACCCTGCGATCGATGACATGTTTTTCTAGTTTAAAATCCGGAATGCCGTATCGTAACAACCCTCCAACGCGATCACTTCGTTCAAAAACAGTTACCCAGTGACCCGCCTTGTTTAGCTGAGCTGCCGCTGCCAATCCTGCCGGCCCCGAGCCTACAATTGCAACGCGTTTTCCTGTTCGAGATGCAGGCGGAGCCGATTTAATGTATCCTTTCTCGAATGCAGTTTCTGCAACTGTCTTCTCAATATATTCGATCGTAACAGGATTGTTATTGATACTCAGAACACAACTTGCTTCACAAGGTGCCGGACAAATCCTTCCAGTAAACTCGGGAAAATTGTTTGTACTGCTCAGTATCCGAATTGCTTCTTCCCAACGATCATTGTACACAGCATCATTAAACTCAGGGATGTTATTGCCAAGCGGACATGCGTTGTGGCAAAAAGGAACGCCACAATCCATACACCTGGCGGCGTTGTTCTTTACCGATTTTTTTTCCAGCGGGGCATAAATTTCTTTATAGTCTGATATTCGCTCTCTCGGATCGCGTGTTGCCGGGTTCTCCCGGTTAAACTTCATGAAGCCGTCAACTTGTCCCATTTTTCAATTGGTTAAGATTGAATTATTTAATGTTCGCAGTTTCAGTTGCTGAGAGTCTACTCACTGCATGCTGTTTTTGCAAGACCGCCTTGTAGTCCTTCGGCATCACCTTCACAAAAAGCTCAGAGGCAACTTCCCAGTTCTCAAGCACCCACTCTGCCGGATCGCTACCAGTAAATTCAAAATGTTTTTCAAGCATCTGGCGCACCGCGTGCTTATCGTCGTCAGTAAGGATCTCAAGATCCACCATATCTTTGTTGCATAGTCGGTCTAGTGCATGCTCGGTGTCAAAAACATAGGCAATGCCACCACTCATGCCAGCCGCAAAATTGCGTCCGGTTCTTCCGAGAATTACAACACGGCCACCGGTCATGTACTCGCATGCGTGATCACCGACACCTTCGACAACGGTATGAACACCTGAGTTACGAACGCAAAAGCGTTCGCCGGCCTGACCGCGAATGTAGGCTTCTCCTGAAGTTGCTCCATAAAAAGCAACGTTCCCAACAATGATGTTATCTTCGGGTTTAAAAGTTGCCTCCTTGTCGGGATAGATGATCAGCCTCGCACCCGATAGCCCCTTGCCAAAATAATCGTTTGCTTCGCCTTCGATCTCGAAGGTGACGCCCCGCGTTGTGAATGCACCAAAGCTCTGCCCCGCAGATCCTTTAAAATGAAAATGAATTGTATCATCCGGAAGGCCAGATGCTTTATAACGCTTTGAAATCTCATTCGACAACAACGCGCCAACCGACCTGTCAGTATTGCGAATGATAAAACGTTCATTGACTGCTTCGACTTCCTCGAGCGCCGGCTTCGCAGCCTCGACCAATTTCCAATCCAATGCTTTTTCCAATTCGAAATCCTGCTCGATTTGTTTGTAGACCCCAACGTTCTCACGCATTGGCTCACGATACAAAATCGGTGAGAGGTCAAGTTTTTTAATTTTCCAGTGATCGATATCATTCCGCAAGCGGAGCACATCGGTTCTGCCGATCATTTCATTGACCGTGCGGAAGCCAAGCGATGCCATGATCTGACGAACATCTTCTGCGAGAAGGTAAAAGAAGTTTACAACGTCGTCGGGACTTCCGGTAAAGAGCTTTCGTAATTCGGGGTCTTGCGTTGCGATCCCTACCGGACATGTATTGAGGTGACATTTGCGCATCATAATACATCCTTCAACCACCAGCGCAGCCGTTGCAACACCCCACTCTTCTGCGCCCAGCACAGCAGCGATCACCACATCACGCCCCGTTCTGATCTGTCCGTCTGTCTGCAGCACTACACGAGAACGCAGATTGTTCTTTACCAACGTCTGATGCGCCTCCGCTATTCCGAGTTCCCAGGGCAAGCCCGCATGCCGCATCGAGCTGATCGGAGATGCACCAGTACCACCGTCCGCACCGGAAATAAGTATCGCGTCAGCCTTTGCCTTCGCCACTCCTGCTGCAACCGTACCAACGCCAGCTTGCGAAACGAGCTTCACATTTATGCGCGCCTTTCTATTTGCATTTTTTAAATCGAATATCAATTGTGCGAGGTCTTCAATGGAATAAATATCATGATGGGGTGGCGGAGATATCAAGCCAACTCCGGGCGTCGCATGTCGCACACGGCCAATCCACTCATCAACCTTGTGGCCAGGCAACTGACCGCCTTCTCCGGGCTTGGCACCCTGAGCCATCTTTATCTGCAGCTCATCCGCGTTTGATAAATAATAGCTTGTTACGCCAAATCTACCGGAAGCAACCTGCTTGATCGCTGAACGTTCCCAATCGCCATTCTCTTTTTTGGCGAAGCGAATTTCATCTTCTCCTCCTTCTCCGCTGTTGCTTTTGCCTCCAATGCGGTTCATCGCGATAGCAAGAGTTGAGTGAGCCTCGTGTGAAATCGAACCGAATGACATTGCACCGGTGGCGAAACGTCTGAAAATATCTTCAACCGGTTCTACTTCACTCAACGGAATCGGGTGTCGTTTCTTAAACTCAAGCAGGCCGCGCAACGTGAAAGTGTCGCGTGTCTGGTTATTGATTATCTCGGCATATCTGGCAAACAATTGAAAGTCTCTACGCTTCGAAGCGTACTGCAACAAGTGAATAACCTCCGGACTGAACAGATGTTTTTCACCGCGTCTTTTCCAGGAATAAATTCCTCCAACAGGCAGCCCGGTTGATTCGTTGCTGAAAGCAAGTTTGTGTCTTACGAGAACTTCTGATGCCAGATCATCAAACGACAATCCCTCAATCCTGCTAATCGTTCCTTTGAAACATCTGTCGACGACCTCGCTTCCAATGCCAAGTACTTCGAAAATCTGTGCAGATTGATATGACTGTAGTGTACTGATCCCCATTTTCGACAGTACCTTCAATAGGCCGTTACCGATTGCTTTCTGATAATTTGCCCAGGCATGGCCATCAGATAGCGATTCTTTTCCCAACGATCCATGTTGGTTGAGAAAATGAATTGTTTCGAGGGCCATATACGGATTGATCGCGCTGGCACCATAGCCGATGATGGTAGCAAAGTGATGCACCTCCCAAACATCTCCAGCTTCGACTAGCAGTCCTGCGTGTGTCCTGATGCGTTGCTCAACGAGGTAATGATGGACTGCGCCAATGGATAAGAGTGATGGAATCGGCGCATACTCGTCACTGATCTTGCGGTCGGATAGAACAATGATTTTTTTACCCGCACGCACTGCTCGTTCCGCTTCGTGGCAGATTCGCGCGATGCCTTCTTCCAGCCTTCCTGGTTTTCCATCAGCCAGGAATATGCATCTGATAATGGCATATTCGTATCCATGCTCGGGAAGGTGCTTGAGCTTTTCGAGATCGGAATTTAATAGCACCGGTTGCGAAATATGAATTTGCGCAGTGTGCTGTGGTGTTTCCTCAAGCACGTTCAGGCTACGACCGATCCGTGTAAACAAGGACATAACGAGACGCTCGCGAATCGGGTCGATCGGCGGATTACTGACCTGCGCAAAATGTTGTTTAAAATAGTGAGCGATATGACGACTTTCCTTCGAAAGAACTGCTAACGGCGTATCATCGCCCATTGAGCCGATAGCTTCGTAACCTTTTTCCGCCATTGGCGCGATGATGGCTTTGATGTCCTCAGTTGTGAAACCGAAGGCAATCTGCCGACGTGTAAGTGTCTTCTCTTCAAAATTGTCTTCACACCATTGCTGTTCAGGTTCAAGCCGAAGCTTCAACCTATTCTGAATAATCCAGTTGTAGTAAGGCTTCCCTTCATAAACTGTTCTTTTCACGCTCTCATCATCAAGCACGCGCCCCCGATCAAGATCGACCAACATCATTTTACCCGGCGTGATCCGCCCTTTCTCGAGAACATCTTTCGGCTCGGTAGGCAGCGCCCCTGCTTCAGATGCCATGACAATTCTGCCTGACCGTGTAATGTAGTAGCGAAGCGGACGCAAACCATTTCTGTCTAACGTGGCACCTATGCGCGCGCCGTCAGTAAAAACCAACGCTGCAGGTCCGTCCCACGGCTCCATCATAGATGCATGGTATTTATAAAAAGCTTTCCGATGCGGATCCATCAGCTTATTGTCCTGCCAGGCTTCGGGAACCAGCATCATCATTACATGAGGAATACTTCTGCCTGCAAGCACCAGCATCTCGACCATCGCGTCCAGGTTTGCGGAGTCGGAGCCATCTGCTATCGTAATTGGCAACAGCATCTTAATCTCTTCGTCGGTAAACAATGATGATTTGAACATTGCCTCCTTCGACTTCATTTTATTCACGTTACCGCGAATCGTGTTGATCTCACCGTTGTGCGCGATGTATCGGAATGGTTGAGCAAGTTTCCAGTTTGGAAATGTATTCGTTGAGAACCGTGAATGTACCAGCGCGACAGCAGTGCGGAGGCGCGGATCTTGTAAATCAAAGTAGTATTTTCTTACCTGATCGGTCCTGAGTTGTCCTTTGTAAATGATTGTCTTTGTTGAGAAACTTGTGATGTAAAATTCCTTGTTACTCGCTTTATTCTCCTTTGATATTTTATGAGAGGTAAAATTCCTGACCACGAAAAGTCTCCGTTCCAACGCGTCGCTGGTCATCTCAGTATTTTTTGACCTTACAAACACCTGTTCAATCACAGGCTCAACTTCAGCTGCGCCGGGGCCCGGAATACTGTGATCGACTGGAACTCCTCGAAATCCTATCAATTCCAGCCCCAGTTGCGAAATGTTTTTTTTCAATATCTCTTTACACGCATTAGAAACTTTTTTGTCGCGTGGAAAGAAAACCATTCCAACGCCGTAGCTACCTGCTGGAGGCAACTCAAACCCGAGTCTTGATGCCTCCTCAGCAAAAAACTCATGCGGAAGCTGAATGAGGACACCGGCGCCATCACCCGTCTTCGCGTTGCACCCTCTCCCTCCACGATGCTCCATGTTTTCGAGCATGGAAAGCGCATCGCGTAAAACATTGTTGGATTTCCTTCCGTTGATGTTTGCCACGAACCCGATTCCACATGCATCATGTTCGAGGGACGGCGTGTAAAGGCTTTTGTTGCTTTTGTTCATTAATTATCTGGGATCGAATCTGACCACTCGTGACCAAACTAATTTTTGAATTTACAATGCAGACATTCCTTTCATTTCGTTGAAAGCCTGCAACACAGAATTTTTATATATTTTTTACAATAGGCGGGCTCTCTAATAAAAAATTGAAAACGTCATCGATTGCAGACATGCCGATTTTGAAAACCGACGAATTCGGCGAAAACGATTGCTACGAAAGACTGCCTGTCGTCTATCAGGCTTTGAGCGCGCGTACCATCTCTTTCTTTGGAGGCGGGCCGGGTAAACTTTCAACGATAAGACCAAGTGATTTCAGGTCGCGTTTTAACTGGCCCTTTGCGCAATAAGTTACAAACACGCCGCCTGACGCAAGCGCTGCAGTTACTTTTGTGAGAATGTCTAACGACCACATGTCGGGTTGCTTGCTCGGCGCAAATGCGTCGAAGTAAATGAGATCGTATGCGTCCGACGGAAGTATTACATCGTGTAGAGTTGTATGAAGTTTTCGGAGTGTGAAAAGATCGTTGAACGGAACATCCTTGTTCCACTCAGCTTTGTGCAGGCTCGAGAACATTTCCTCCTGACCCGGGCCTGCATAATTGAGCTGTTGCCATAAATTCTCAGGCAACGGAAATGCTTCAATCGAAGTATAGGAAATTTCACGGCCAGGCCGCATGCTGTTTGCATTTAATGTAAGCCATGCATTTAATCCCGTGCCGAAGCCTATCTCAAGTATTCTGATTTTTCCTTCAGTAGGCTTGGCGAGATAATTCAAACCGTTGACGATAAAAACATGAAGCGATTCCTGAATGGCGCCGTGCTGGGAATGATACGTTTCGTTTAGTGACTTGTTATAGAGGGAATGTGAGCCATCTCCCGTCGTAATGATTTCAACGTCATTCATTTCTTGCTGATTAGCGCTACGGCAAATGCGTTGATCCCTTCCTGGCGGCCCACGTATCCAAGTGTTTCATTTGTCGTTGCCTTTATCGAGACTTCATGGATTGAGACATTCATCAACGGCGCAAGCGCTTCTTTCATCGCATCAATGTGCGGGTTAATTTTAGGAGTCTCTAGCACGATTGTACAGTCAACATTCTCAATCTGCCAGCCCTTTTCGGCTAACATATCTGTCACCTTCCTCAGAAAAAACTTGCTATCCATTCCTTTCCAGCGTTCATCCCTGTTTGAAAAATGAAAACCGATATCGCGCAAATTTGCAGCCCCAAGCAATGCGTCACACAATGCATGAATAAGCACGTCAGCATCAGAGTGACCAACAGCACCATGCTCAGCAGTAAGCTTGATGCCGCCCAGAAAAAAGTCTCTTCCATTTTCAAGCTGATGGACATCAAAGCCCATTCCTACTCTCATTTTCACGGTGATTACTTGTTTAGTTAATTTAGAATGACGACTATCGCTCAGCCTGATAATACATGACGCTCGAGTTCGAATCACGAAGCACAGATGAGGCAACCCGCGATATGTCACCGACCGAAACCTGCTGAATCTTTTTAGTTTCTTCATTCGCAATCCCGGCGTCACCTGACAACTTTGCGAAAGCCAGGTTCATGGCTCTGTTCATTACTTCAACCTCGCCAAACTCCAATGTTGAATACGCCTGATTTTTTACTTTCTCAAGTTCTTCGTCGTCAACACCTTTGATAATGATCTCATTTACCAACTCATCCACTTCCTTTTCAGCTTCCTTTAAGTCAATGCCATTCCGAACGCGGCCGTTGATAACAAGCAAGCCCGGATCAATCGTCCCCATCACGAAAGACGAGATTGAAGCAAACATTTCTTTCTCTTTCACGAGCTTATTGTAAAGTCTGCTTGAATGTCCACGGCTTAGGATATCACTGAGCAAGTCAGCAGCGTAATAATCGTCATGAAAACGACCGGGCATGTGGTAAGCTTTGTACAACGCACTCGCGGGAACATTTGCATTGATTTCAAGTATGCGTTTCTCTTTTTGCACTGGTTCAACCGGAAGCGCACGTTTATTCATAACGCCTGCGGGAATCGGAGCAAACCATTTTTCACTCAAAGTTTTTACGTGTGCAAGTTTAACGTTACCCGCTACAACCATGATTGCGTTTGAAGGATTATAATGCGCGCCAAAAAAGGCACGTACATCATCCATCGTCGCGTTCTCGATGTGACTAATCTCTTTTCCTATCGTAGCCCATTGGTAGGGGTGAACTTTGTACGTAAGTGGCCGTAGTTTTAGCCAAACATCACCATAAGGTTGATTAAGATAACGTTGCTTAAACTCTTCAATCACAACCTTTCGCTGCACTTCAAGTACCTGTGGATCGAATGAGAGACTCAGCATCCTGTCGGATTCAAGCCAGAAACCAGTTTCAATATTGCTGGCAGGTACTGTTAGATAATAATTCGTGATATCGGTATTGGTGAAAGCATTGTTCTCCCCGCCAACCTGCTGCAAAGGCTCATCATAGCTTGGAATATTGACAGAGCCTCCGAACATCAGGTGCTCAAACAAATGCGCAAACCCCGTCTTTTCTGGATGTTCATCCCGCGATCCGACGTTATACAAAATGTTCAGGACAGCAATCTGAACCGTTGGATCCTCATGAACAATCACTTTCAACCCATTATCAAGCGTAAATTCCTGGAAGTCGATCATGTCCCAAAAATAGGCGAATATTTAGAAAGGCTAAGGGATTAAGGTTAAATCGAGCCTTTGACTTAAGCGACGTAAGCATCGGAGGGCCGCGACACATTTGCCATCAATGGCACCGGCAGTCGTATCTTAAACGTCGTTCCTTCGTGCAGAACTGATGTTACTGAAATTGAACCATCGAGTTTTGTTACAGATTCCTTGAGAATATATAACCCAAGTCCGGACCCCTGAGAATCTTCGGATGCCCTGTAAAACATATCGAAGATCTTGTCAACGTGTTCTTTCCCAATTCCACGTCCGTTGTCTTCAACTGTAATCACATAATGTCCGTCATGCATCGTCAGGTGAATCTTAACAAAAGGCTTTACATTTTTTTCCGAACGCTGGAAATTGATTGCGTTTGAGATGAGGTTATTGAGGATGATCTTGAGCCGCGTGATGTCACACACCATTTGCGAATCAGTGTCATCGTTTATAACAAATTGAATGGAAATGAAATTTGGTGAGTACTGAAAGTCTTGCAACACATTCTCCACAAGCGTGGCGAAATTGAAACGTTCAAGTTTCAAAGGCATCCGACTGTTTCGGGAGTAACTGACAACCTCACGAATAAACTGATCAAGTTTTAAAACGCTGCGTTCCATCATTTTAAGATATTGATCATGCGTATTGCCGGGTCGTTCCATTCGTGCAACGTTGATTAAACCCATTAGGGATTTCAAAGGCGCACTCAGATCGTGGGAAGCGCTATAAACAAAACGGTCAAGTTCCGTATTTCTCAAACGGAGTTCTTCGTTTACCTGCTGCAGTTCGTATGTCCTGGAGTTGACAAGGTTCTGAAGCAAACCCTTTCTCTTTTCCATAATGTGCGCACTGATCATGTAACTAATCCACGCAATGATCCCGATCAGGATAATGACAGCGAAAATAAAACCCGCAGTTTGCCAATACGGTTTTGCCACACTAAAAGAAACAGTCGTAGTATCGCTCCAGCTTTTACTCATGCCCTTTCCCCGAACCTGTAATTTGTAGTTGCCGGAATGGAGATTGTTTAGTGATAAAACACCTTTCTCCATCCTGTGCCACACGGAGTCATCATTCATGCGCCAATGGAAATCAACCTTCTCCGGAAAGGTAATCGATGTAAAATGAAGGTCGATGAACGCGTCATACGGAACCCTGTGTTGTTGCGAAAGCTTACGTGTCTGTCCGTTTATTTTTGTTTCGATGCAATACACCGTTGGCGTTTTCTCTTCCGTGTTTATAAACCGGTCTGTATATGCCAGTCCATAAGAAGTTCCGATCCATACTTTTTGAAATGGGTCGACAAATATTCCCTGGTCTGGGATTGTGTTCGAAGGCAAGCCTGTATTTTCGTCGTAAAGCCAAAACTCGCCGGTATTAACATCGAAACGAAATAATCCAAACGAGTTTGAAAACAGGATTGTGGTCGTGTCAAATTTTCTGATGGATGCCACGGGTTCACGCGAAAATTTCTCACCTATATCAACCCGCCTCAAAACTTCGCCTTCCAGTGTTAACAATCCTACGGTTGACGCAATCCAAATTCGATTTTGTTGAACAACAAGACCGTTCACATTAAAATCACCGTCAACTGTAAATGGAGGTTCAATGCTTACGTTAGTGAATGCTCCTCCCGTAGGTTTAAAGAAGAGATAATTTCGAATGCCATTTGATCCTAAATAGATTCCATCATCTGCCGCGCGTATTAAATTAATGCTGTTGTCTCCGGTAAACGGCACATTATATCGCTGCACTTCAAGCTCATCATTGATCACGAGGGCTTTATCATTTCCGCTTTGGCTAATCCACAAATTATTCAGTTTATCGGCGTATATATCTGAAATAAAATTGCCTTCATTAGAAAAATCCCACGTGCGATAAAGCTTTCCTTTTTTGAACAATAAAATGGAAGTCCGGTTGGCCGCCCACAAACCATGACGGTTTACTTGTAAAGATTGAAAATATCCTGATCGGTCGGAGTAAGCAATCGTTCCCTTATCTGTTTTGTAGTCCAGGGCGTAAAGAAACTCTTTCGCACAGTAATAAAGTACCGAATCAAACTCATCAAAAGCTATGCTTTCAATGTAATGCGATGAAGATTGATCCTGCGGAAGCAGAAACATTTTTTCCTGTATAAGGATGACGCCTTTGTCTGTCGCGCACCACACCAGGCCATTAGGATCAACATACGATCTATTCACATCGCTAAATTGAAATGGCATGGTTGTGACGTTCCACAATTTTTCATCGCGTTGAAGCAGATGCACTTTTTCGTTGTAAGTGCTAACCCACAGCTGAGTTGAATCTGCATTCAGTTCAAGATCAGAAACCTCGCTAATTTCAAAACGCTTTTCGAGGTCAGAAATCGCGCGGCCGGTTGACTGTGCAACAAACACGCCCTGAAACGAAGCCAGCCAAAGTGCATGGTCGAAATACAATACATCGCTGATGGGACCAGGAAGCACTGAACCAGTTAACGTAAACGAATCCTTCTCCCGGTCGTAATAAAACACAACACCTTCATAGGTAATGGCAAACAATTCGTGGGCATCGTTTTCGAAGAAAGAAAATGATCGGATAAATACTGTCGACGCATATTTGTTTTCGAACCGGTATCGCTTGATACCTTTGCCATCATACCGGACAATTGCCTGAGGCTCACCCATCCATATTTCACCACGTTTATCTTCGTAGAATGTCCTGGGAAATGAAATCGTACTATCGGTCGGATTACGCGTTCCGCGGATGAGCGATATAAAAACTACCGTGTCGACCTTATTGATTACTTCAAGTAGATCCATGTCAGCGACGACAAGCAAACGGTTATCCTTTGTGCGAATAAATCCTTTTGCAAACTGGCTATTGAGCGCCGACTTGTAGGTAGTAAATCTGATGCCGTCGTATTTGACAAGTCCATCATCGGTTGCGATCCATACAAAACCGAGATCGTCTCGCGAAACATCCTTGATAACATCGCTGGGAAGCCCGTGTTCTACACGGTACTGCTGAAAACGATGCGACTGGCCATAAATATTATGGCAAAACAATACCAACCAAAATAAAAGCGGGTACCGCATAGGTTAGGAACTAGCTGTAAATAATACGGCTTTTTACAGGGATTTCAAAAAAAAGAATCTCTAACCGGACTGCGAAAGGCTTTCAATTCAAAAAGAAAGCTTTAACGTTTGCATACGACTGATTCGCCAAAGTTCTAACTTGCGCGCGATTTTTACAGACCTATGAACTATAATCGAAAACAGTATTCCGACGAGGTACTGAAAGAACTTTACAAAGGACTTCTCTGGCCGCGCATGATCGAAGAAAAAATGCTGATTTTGCTTCGCCAGAACCGCATTAGCAAATGGTTTAGCGGCATCGGACAGGAGGCAATATCGGTAGGATTGACATATGCACTGAAAGGAGATGAATATATTCTCCCGATGCACCGCAACCTTGGTGTATTTACGTCGAGAAACATGCCCTTTGACAGGCTTTTTGCCCAATGGCAGGGAACAATGATGGGTTATACTAAAGGGCGTGATCGCTCATTCCACTTTGGAACGAATGAGCATCACATCGTTGGCATGATATCGCACCTTGGTCCGCAGAATGGCGTTGCAGATGGCATTGCACTTGCGTCAAAACTGAAAAAAGAAGGCAAGGTAACAGCGGTTTTCAATGGGGATGGTGGTACGAGCGAAGGCGATTTCCATGAAGCTGTAAACGTGGCTGCTGTTTGGGATCTACCGGTGATGTTCATCATTGAAAATAATGGCTACGGTCTGTCGACTCCGAGCAATGAGCAATTCCGGTGTGAAAGCTTTGCAGACAAGGGGATCGGATACGGAATTGACGCGGTGAGCATCGATGGCAATAACATTCTTGAAGTTTACGATACATTGAAACTGCTCGCAGAGGATATGCGACGCAATAATCGTCCAGTGCTTGTTGAGTGCCGCACTTTCAGAATGCGCGGGCACGAGGAAGCCTCGGGTACGAAGTACGTTCCAAAAGACCTGATGGAAGAGTGGGCGAAAAAAGATCCCCTCGACAACTACGAAAAATATCTGCTCGAAAACGCTGTGCTTAGCACGGATGAAATTGAAGTGCTACGCAAAGAGATAAAGAAAGACATCGAAGAAGGACTTGAGATTGCTTTTCGCGAGACACATCCTGAAGCTGATACGGATCGCGAAATGAATGACCTTTACGCCCCGTATACGCAGGAGGTAATTGAACCATCGGGAGAAGCGAAATCCGAGAAGCGTTTCATTGATGCCATCAGCGACGGTCTGCGTCAAAGCATGGAGCGTCACGACAATCTCGTTCTGATGGGGCAAGATATCGCTGAGTACGGAGGTGTGTTTAAGATCACAGAAGGGTTCGTGGAAAAATTCGGAAAAGGGCGTGTCAGGAATACGCCGATCTGCGAAGCTGCTATCGTCGGCGCAAGCCTTGGGCTGTCAATCAAGGGCATGAAAGCAATGGTGGAAATGCAGTTTGCCGATTTCGTAACAGAAGGATTCAATCAGATTGTAAACAACCTTGCAAAGGCGTATTGGCGTTGGGGTCAGCGCGCAGATGTTGTTGTGCGAATGCCTACGGGTGCGGGCACGGCGGCCGGGCCGTTTCACTCTCAAAGCAATGAAGCCTGGTTCTTCCACACGCCCGGTTTGAAAATTGTATATCCGTCCAACCCGTATGATGCCAAGGGATTGCTTTGCGCTGCGATTGATGACCCCAATCCGTACATGTTCTTTGAGCACAAATTGTTGTACAGATCAATTAAAGACGTTGTGCCTGACGAGTATTACACTATAGAAGTTGGAAAAGCGAATCTTGTGTCGGAAGGAAACGATCTGTCGATAATCACCTACGGTATGGGTGTCCATTGGGCAAAAGAAATCATGGCCGAATTTCCGAACGTAACTGCAGACATTCTCGATCTTCGAACCTTGCTCCCATGGGATAAGGATGCCGTCGAATCGACGGTAAAAAAAACCAATCGGGTTTTGATCCTTCATGAGGATACACTCACAGGCGGCATCGGTGCAGAGATCTCGGCCTGGATCAGTGAACATTGTTTCAACTTCCTCGACGCTCCAGTATTTCGCGAGGCAAGTCTTGACACGCCAATTCCTTTCGCTCCGACACTTGAACAGAATTTTCTTCCGAAGGGAAGGCTGAAAGCGCGCATCGAAGAGTTACTGAAATTTTAATTATCTTAGCCTGTTTCCGCGCATATTATCCATGCGCTGCAGATCGTTAGTATTTCATGATGCTGAAAGCCATCAAGGTCGCACTATTTACATGGTTCCTGCTGATGCTGGTGGCTCCTGCTTTTTCCCAAAACACAAAGGGAGACAAACCCGCATCTGACCGCGAAACGCGTTTTGTCAAAACGACTAAAAAAAAGAAGATTAAGCGCAAAAAAACAGATAAACCGGCAAAGCCGGTGAAAGGATATCGCGCACGTAATAAAGCCCGAAATCGCGAGCAAGCATCACGACCGACGAACAGGATCAGGAACGAACAGTCCCAAACCCGTGGCGACAGACCTACGAAAGCTTCTAAAAGGGTGAAGACTCGTTCCGCTTCAGCGCGCCAACGCAAGGTCTATCCGCAGAATAGCAGGTTTGTTAATAACTCCTCGAGGAAACCGCGGGACACAGAACGGTACACAGCGCGCGGTGGAAAATCAAAAAGGGTAACAAATCGTTCTGCCTCTGCGCGAAAACATAACATCTATCCTCAACGCGGACGTTTTGTTAATAATTCTTCACCCAAACCCCGTGATCATAAGCAACGCGCTGTCTCGAATCGAAGCACACTTGCTCGTTTAAAAAAATTACAGAGCACGGCCCCCACATCTCCGAAAAAAGGACGAATAGTTCCGAGATCGGCAACGCGATCCTACCGTCCACAAAAATCCATCAATGTAATGGCGCGTTACCCGCGACCGAAACGTAAATCTGAAAAAGCGTCGACACGCGATTTGGCAGGGCGAAAACTGCGACAGAAAAACTATGAAACAAAACGCCCGGCTGTTATTACAAAACCGGGGGGCAAAGCGCTATCCAAAACGTCGCGACAGAAATCGCGCGCAACCTACAATCAGCAGTTCGGACGATTTAAGAATTTCAGTTCGGGTGGAACGCGCCCCACACGAGGAAAAACCACACGTGTAAAGCCACGGTCTGTTTCCGGATCGGTGAGAAAAGTGTATCCACAACGTGGTGCCTTTGTAAACAATTCTTCCAAAAGACCGCGTCCAGCAGAACGGGCTCAGTCAAATACCGGAACGTTGAAGCGTTTGAAGTCATTGCAGTCAAGAGACAAAAGGCCAGTTAAACGAAACGTCATTGTTCCACGCTCAGCTTCCGGCTCTTATATCGCAAGAAGAAGTACAAACACATGGGCGCACTTTCCAAGACCAAAACGAAAAGGCGAAAAAGCATACTTGAGAGACGTTGCCGGAAAGAAATTACGGACAAAAAATTACCAGACGCCTCCTCGTAGGGTAATACCCCCATCATTCAATCCTTATCACAGCCGAAAACGAGTTGGAGATCGTGCCTACTCAGGTCGGGCGGCGGGATCATACCAGTCCAGGACAAGAAACGGGCGCGCCTGGAGCGGTGATGTGGCCGGGCGGAGGATCAGGGGAATCAAAAAGCCGAGAACTCCTTCGGTTGGTATCCAGCAAGGCGGCTACAAGAGTGCTACCCAACACGGTGAAAGGAAGCGTCGACAAGATGCGCTGACACCAAAACCTCCGGGACGTGGTGCGTGGGGCCTAAGCGGATATCGCGGATGGATTCGTGGAAGAAAAGCATTTGCTGATCAGGGTGAACAATTTTCAGGCAGTATTAAAGCAAAACGACGAGCCAAAGGTGGTGGTTCTGTAAGTGGCAGACTGTGGAATAACCGCGGACAGGCGCTCAGTCCACGGCAACCCGGTGATGCGCGCGTTGGGCGATTTCAGGGGAATTTAAAGCAACGCCCTCCGCAAAAGGGAGGCGGAAGCGTGAGTGGTAAACTTTGGAATAATAACGGTCAGCCCGTAGAGCCGCGCAGGCCTGGTGACGAACGAATCGCAAGGTTCCAGGGCAATCTCAAGCAACGTCCTCTTCGCAAAGGTGGCGGAAGTGTGAGCGGAAGAATTTGGAACAACAACGGCTCGCCGCTCAGCCCTAAGACACCGTCGGCGCGTGCGAAAAAACTTGCGGGCTTCCCCGGTAAGCAGCGAATGTTTGGCAAAGCTCCCGGTTTCAACGATCAGGGAGAGGAATACTCCGGCAACATCAAACTACGGCGGCCGAAAAAAGGTGGAGGTTCCGTAAGTGGAAAGCTTTGGAATAACAACGGCTCGCCGCTTAATCCCAAAACGCCGCCCGCGCGTGCAAAGGAACTTGCAGGGTTTCCGGGAAGGCAAAAGATGTTTGGCAGCGCTCCTGGTTTTAATGATCAGGGAGAAGAATATTCAGGCAGTATTAAAGCGAGAAGACCCAAAAAAGGCGGTGGTTCGGTCAGTGGGAAACTTTGGAACAATAAAGGCGAGCCAATCCCCGGGAGAACCCCGGAAGGTGACCCGCGCATGGGTTCGTTTCAGGGTACCATTAAAACAAGAAGACCAGAGAAAGGAGGAGGCAGTGTGAGTGGAAAACTCTGGAACAATGACGAGTCGCCGATAAACGTCAGGACGCCAGACCCAGCCGCCGCACGAATGGGAAGTTACAGCGGAACGATCAAAGTTTCAGGGTTTCGAAAACAATACATTAAAAATCCGAATGCTTCGGTCTCGGCTCTAAAGAAGCAACGTCCGTCAAAATCAGTCTATGATGAGGGCAATTTGCAAGTGAAGGTACGCCAGGCAAAGTATGTTAGGAATCCAAACGCGTCATCTCTCGCTATGCGAAAACAGAAACCTTCGAACAACACATACGAGGCTGGCGGCTTGCAAGTGCGTGTGCGACAATTTCAATATGTAAAGAATAAACACGTTGCGGATAAGTCATTGAAGGTACGAGAACCCGGGAAGGCCTTTGCTCGCGCGGCTGATTTTCAAGGAAATATCAAGATGCAGAAGTTCAGACTCTACGAAAAGAACCGGGAGCTGCATCCCGACGCCCGCTTTATCAGGACAAACAAGAATAACGTCGCTAACGAAAAAAGTCCGTTGACGAACTTTAAACTATGGTGGGCGCGTTTATTTAAAAAGAGTGAAACTCAACCCGACCACCTGAAAGAAAAAGACCAAAAACCGCGTTACGATAAAGGGGAAGCAGGTTTATGGTATGATTAGAATTGTATGAACTGGAACCAGATAGATAAATTACAAAAGCTCGACGAGATTCGAAATGAATCTTTACAACAGCCCATCCTGATATTTAAACACAGTACCCGGTGTTCCACGAGCAGGATGTCACTCGACCGGCTTGAACGCAATTGGAACGAAGCAGAGCTTTCTGACGTCAAGCCATATTTTCTGGATCTCTTGTCCTATCGGGAAATATCAAACAAGATTGCCGAAATTTTTGGCGTACAACATGAGTCTCCGCAAGTCATTCTTGTGATTGGAGGTGAGGCGGTTTTGGATTTATCTCATTTTGAGATAGAATATGACCAGATCCGGCAGTTCGTCAAGAAAAGGAATTGAACAAGGAAAGCGAATTCGGGAATTTGCTGCCCACTTTGACAGTTGATGCAAGTACCGCAAGTAATAGTTTTTATTTTTTTAGCGACTATTGAAGGAATGGCGCAAATAATTGCTCCTACAAACAGCCATTGGAATAAGTTTTTACGTTATTTGTTTGCTTTGCCTGTTTAAATTCTAAATTTATTGTAAAGAAGGTAGGATGATTTGCCTCCGGAAATTTTACGCTTTTATCCTGTGTATCACCACAGTAACCCTTGCTACGGCACAAACCCAGGATAGCTACGACTATCAAAGCGAATTTACATGGGGAATCAACAAAAATACTTTTGGTGGTCTAATTGGCGGATTTGTGTTCAAGAAGGGACGTAAGCTCAATGACCGCCTTCTCGAAACGTTCGGCCTTGAGATAATGAACGTTAAACATCCGCAGGAAGTAAGGCAAAACTCTCAGAACACTGGAAACTTTTTCATCTATGGAAAAAGTAACTACCTATACGCCCTGCGTTTTCAGTACGGCCGCGATCTGATTCTTTTCAAGAAGGCACCGCAACAGGGCGTTGAGGTGAAAGCTGTTACCGCCATTGGTCCGACCATTGGCGTACTGGCACCCTACTACGTTGAAGTACGAGGTCGATCAGAATACATTACGGTCAGAGAGCAATACAACCCAAGGAAGCATAAAACCGCATCTGAAATTTATGGACCAGGCAGATTGTTCGAGGGATTGGGCGAATCTGACATCAAGTTGGGCATAAATGCAAAAGCCGCCATTAATTTTGAGCTTGGCACCACCAAATCCCAGGTAACTGGATTTGAAGCAGGCTTCCTCCTGGATGCTTATGCGAGCAAGATCGAGCTGGTGCCCACGGCCAAAAATTATTCGGTTTTCCCTACACTCTTCTTCACGCTCTTCTATGGCGGCAGGAAATAACTAAAACAACCCTAATATAAATCCGACGACCAATCCGCCTACGATGATGAGTGGCGGAGGTAATTTGGTGAATGCAAGAATGCAGAACGTTGCGATGGTCACGCCGAAGTTCAGCAGTGAATTTTCCAGCGGTTGAAACATTATGATTGCAGAAGCTGTTACTAGCCCTGCACTGACAGCAGTGATGCCCTCAAGTGAGGCACGGATCGGTCGATATTTTTTCAGGCTCTCCCAAAACCTGATCACGAAGAATATAAGAAATGTACCTGGTAAAAATATCCCAATTGCCGAGGTAAGTGCACCCACAATCGATCCACCGATTCCATAATTTCTAGACGATAGTGCACCGACATACGCACTAAACGAAAAAATCGGTCCGGGCAAGGCCTGTACAACCGCGTAGCCAGACAGAAATTCACCGTGCGAGATCGGATAATGGTAAGGTTTCGGCGCGTATTCCTTCTTAATCCGGCTTTTCAGCGCCGATACTTTTTCTCCTTCGCCCACTTCATTCTGTGTTTCTACAAATTCGGTGTAAAGCAACGGGGCGAGTACTTGTCCGCCGCCAAAGATGAGGCTACCGTTACGATAGAAATTTTCAAAAAGCTTTACCGGTAATGCTTTCGTTACACCCCCCAGGACGGCAGCGATCACCAATACACTCGCCCATAAAACAAGATTAGACCAAACAACATTGATCCTGCTTTTGTCTTCTTTCGGCTGACGTTTGTATTTCATTGAGGTTATCACTCCTCCGCTAATAATCAGCATGGGAAGCACAAACGGCGACTGAAATAAATATGATAGAATCGCTGAAATCATCATGAGTGCCACGCCGGTTTTTGTGTTCACAGTTTTCAAACTGATCATGTAGGCACCATAGCTGACAAATCCAACTGCCATGGGCTGAATGAATCGGGTGAATTCGGTCGACCACGCATTTTGTTGGATACTCGTCATGACGATGGCAGCCGCCGTCATGATGATGACCGCGGGAAGTATCCAAATAAGAAGGGTAAGGTATGCAAGTGTCGGCCCGCCGATGCGAAACCCAATGGCTGTAAGTGTCTGTGTCGATGCCGGGCCGGGAAGCATCTGACAGAGCGAGTTAAGCTCCATCAAATCGTTGTCAGAGAGGTAACCTCTTTTTTGAACAAGCACCTTATGGAAATGCGCGAGATGCGCCTGCGGCCCGCCGAATGTCGTAAGTGCGAGGATAAAAACATCTCTCAAAAAAATGTAATATCTGACACGCTGAATTACCAAGGCGTCCGGCTGCATTATTTCTTTTTAAGCCCGATTTCTGCCAGGCGTTGATCGAGAAACTCTCCTGCAGTTATATCGGGCCACAATTTTGGATTCTCTTTATTAACACAGCCTGGCAACGCCGTAAGATCCATTTCTGAACGAGGGTGCATGAAAAATGGCACCGAATAGCGAGGCGTGTGCATTAATTCGCGAGGCGGATTTACTACGCGGTGAATGGTCGATTTCAATTTTTTATTCGTCAACCGCTCAAGCATATCGCCTACATTCACGACAAGCTGCTCCGGTAATGCCGTTATCGGGATCCATGTACCGTCGCGGCGAAGAACTTGTAAACCATCTGCACTGGCGCCCATCAGCAATGTGATCAGGTTAATATCACCATGCTCTGCGGCGCGAACGGCATCTGTGGGAACACTATCCGGATTTTCAATCGGGTAATAATGGATCGCACGAAGAATGCTATTGCCATGATAAACCTTAGCATCAAAATAATTTTCTGGTAAGTCAAGATACAAAGCCAGCGCGCGCAGCATGTACGAGCCCGTTTTTTCAAGCGCAGCGTAAACTTGAACTGAGACTTCTTTCATCTCCGGCACTTCGGATGGCCAGATATTCGCAGGATAATTTTCCGCCTTGAGTTCCGCAGCAGGCAACTCCTGACCAACGTGATAGAACTCTTTTAAATCGCCCGTGTTCCTGCCTTTCGCGTGCTCCTTACCTTTTCCTGTGTAACCGCGCTGCCCTGCGATATCCGTACGCTCATATTTTCTTTTCACCTCGTCGGGAAGAGCAAAGTATTGCTTGAATGCCTTGTATAGCCCTTCCTGCAATTGATCCGTAAGGAAATGGTTTTTTATGGCAACGAAACCAATATTGTTGTATGCTTTTCCAAGTTCTTCAACAAACTTTTTCTTTTGCTCGGCCGTACCGTTGTAAAAGTCCGCAAGATCGAGAGACGGAATTTTATCGTAAAGAACATCTGCCATAAACGATGTGTTATGAGTGCAAGCTAAAAAAATTTGAGTAATTTGGAGTCCCCCACCGCAACAGTCGATCCTTAATAAATTTCTATTATGAAGAATTCCAGACGAGACTTTATTGAAAAAACATTGAAAGCAGCGATTGTCGGAACCGTTGGCGTTCCGCTGATTGCCAGACCTGCAAAAGGAGCGGTTTCAAGATCGACGTCGATACCGCCTTACCTGTTTAAACAAATTCAACTTCCTTATGCGGTCAATGCCTTGGAGCCATCGATCGATGCGCAAACAATGGAAATCCATTATGGAAAACATCATGCTTCGTATGTAAAGAATGTTAACGAAGCAATTGCCTCTGAGAAAGTGACTTTCGCATCCGAAGAAGACCTTTTCAAGAATATATCGACAGTATCTGACAAGATTCGTAACAATGCGGGTGGCGCTTATAACCACAATTTTTTCTGGGCGGTTATGAAGCCGGCAAGTGCCGAATCGCCGTCAGGAAAGGCATTGGATGCCATCAATGGTGCCTTTGGATCAGTGGACAAATTCAAAGAGCAATTCACTGATGCAGCTATGAAACGCTTTGGCTCCGGATGGGCGTGGTTAGTTTCGGATAACGGCCAGTTGAAGATTGGCTCTACACCCAATCAGGACAATCCGCTCATGGGCAACAGCGAATTTAAAGGCACACCGTTGCTCGGGCTCGATGTGTGGGAGCACGCGTATTATTTGAAATATCAGAATAAGCGAAACGAGTACATCACTAACTGGTGGAATGTAGTGAACTGGAACGAAGTAGCGAAACGACTCGGTTAATTCAAAATGCCACAGAAATCGTAAGAAGCGTCGTGGCTGATGAAAACGTCATGCCGCGCCTTTTCGAACCATTTCACAAGTACGCGATTCCGCTTCTCGTTGAGTGTCGCCTCCTGAATCCGATTCCAGTCTTTTTCGAGTGACGCTTCATGCGGCGGAATCCTTGCTTTGTAGTAAAGAATCCGGACGGCATCCTTACCGTCGTCAGTACGATATGCAACTGGTTTTGAAATGCTTCCAACCTCCATTGAATCGATGTTGAAAAATACTACTGGATCAAGTTCATCGACTGCCATATTAATCCCACCATTTCCATCGGAGAAGTAACCGCCAGTTCCTTTCGTTGCTACATCTTCTGAGTGCTCTCTTGCCATCTTTTCAAAAGCAACCGAGTCTTCTACAATGATCGTCCGAATGCTGTCGAGAAAATTGTATGCTGATTTCAGATCATCTGACGATGGCTTTGGCGAGATGAGAATATGACGGGAATTATATTCATTACCTCGACGGTCGATCAATTGCATAATGTGCCATCCGAAAGAAGATTTAAAGGGCATTGATACCTCACCGGGCTTCAGCTTGAATGCCATCGCCTCAAATTCCGGCACCATCCTGCCCCGACCAACCCAACCCATTTCTCCGTTATTCGAAATTACACTTGGATCATCAGAAGACTTTTTAGCCAACTCGGCAAAGTTTTCTCCAGCCATAATGCGCGAGCGAAGATCCAGCAATTGATTTCTGGTGATCTCTTCCTGCTGCTCACTTACACTTGCAATCTTCACAATTTGTGCCACCTGAACGGAGGCTGAAAAAAACGGAAGTGAATCTTTCGGAATTGCGTTAAAAAATTTCTTCACTTCAGCTGGCGTCACCGCGAGATTCTCCGTGATGGTTTGTTCCATCTTGGCAACAATCATTTGTTCGCGAATCGCATCGCGTAGCTCGGTTCGTATCTGCTCCAGCGTTTTTCCATAGATCGATTCAAGTTCATCCGGGGTTCTGCCGGACTGCGCAAGAATCATATCCATTCTTCGCTGCGTATTGTTATCCACTTCCGCGTCGAGTACAACAACAGAATCGATCTCCGCTTTTGCAAGCATTAATTTGTTTCTGATCAATACCGCCAGATACTGGCAACGCGCATCCATTGAAGGACGCCCGCCGTTTGCGAGATAATCCTGGTAGATTTTATCGAGATCGGATTTCAAAACGATATAGTTATCAACCTTGGCAATGATTTCATCGACAACAAAACCTTCTTCCTGCGCATCGGAAAAAGTGAACTTTCCACAAAACAGGATTATCAATATGGCAACCAGATGCTTTTTCATTTACTCTTGAACAATTTCAAATATATCGTTTTTCAATGCGTCATTATATACCTCGTCTTCCAACCGCTTGGCTAATTCAACCTTTCTTTTGTTGAGGATGATATTGGTAATCTCGTCGCGGACAAACTCAAGCGGCGAAACGTTGTCGGAAATGCGGTATTCATCAACTTTTAAAAAGTAAAGATACGTCTCATCCTCGGTTTCGTAGTAAGGATTCATCTTCAGGAACTGAACTTTATTCGGAATTTCCATCAGGGGTGAATTCCGCACAAGCTCGTCGAAAATGATCCAGCTCGAGTCCGACAAGTGGTATGCAACCGAAAAACTCAGACAATACGACTTTAGCTCACGCTGATCTTTCTCGGTTTTGGAAAACAGTAATGGCTTAACCTTTCCTGTTTGTGGTGCATTCTTCGGTACTTTAATGTACGAGGCGCGTACAATATTCTGCTTGAGAATAAAGTTGTCGATGTTGGTGGTATAATAATGTTCAATCTCTTGTGGCGATACCACAGTATCAAGATTTTGCTTTACATACTGACTTTGATACTCATAAGCAATAAGGCTGTAGCGATAATCCAGAATTTTACGCTCGATCTCTGCTTCATTAATGTTGATCTTCTTTGCTGCCTCCTGAATGAGGAGTTGTTTCCGGATCCAGCTTTCGACGTAGGCATCTACGCGTGTTGTGCTGTCAATTTTCGACGTGGATGGCGAAACAATACCGGCAAGTTCGTCCCTGTAAAGGAAAGTATTGTTGACGCGTGCAACAACCTGGCGCGTGTCTTCTGTTTGCTCGCGCTCGTTCTTCATCTTGATGAACTCACAAGCTGACAACGATAGACAAAAAACAAACAGCCAAAACTTATTCATCTTCATTTATTTAGGGACGCCTGCTGTGCGATAAGTTTATTCACAACGAACTCAACGCCTTTTTTATTGATCTTCACTTTATGTTTTTTCTTTAATGCCGAGACCCATTCCTTTTCGAGATAATTCTGATAGTCTGAAATTACCTCCGGCCGCGCTTCATCAAATGTTTTCAAACCAGGAGGAAGCATCTTGCGAATTACCACAAGATAATGCAGATCGTTATTCTCAGAGAAATGAACGCCCGGTTTCCAATCAATTTTGTTTAATACCTGTCGATCTGCTTTTTCGAATGCGCCCGACTCTTTTCTGATTTTAAGATCAGTAACAATACCAGCAGCTTTAATCGAGTCTTTGCTCTCTACAGCGGATTTTAACGACTCTACATGTTGCTGCGTCGTCGAGGAGTAGATCACTGCATCAATTCTTTCTCCGGCGGCGTACTTCGACGCATTCTTTTCGAAGTATCGAAGCTGGCCGACCGAATCTTCCGATGCCTTATTCCATACCTCATCTTCCATGATATCAAAAAGTAATATACCTTCGTAATATTCATTCAACAGCCATTTGAATTCGGGATTTTGCGCAACAATATTTTTTTCAACGATGTTCAGAAGCTCATTTTCAATATAGGCGTCGAGCTGTTGTTCAAGATATTTTTGTGGCGCTAACCTGTTTGGCCGTTGCGTTTTGATGATGCGATCAATAAAATCTTTCACGCGATAGGCAGAACCCGACAGACCAAAAAGAGTCGCATTCGCAATTGAACCGATTTCAGGATTCCACTTGCCTTTGGATAAACTAGAATCCGCCAATGCCAATACCTTCTTCCGCACTTCTAAATCCTGGCTGAAACTGTGATCATTTTTCAGCTTTTCGTAAAGCGCTTGCTTTGAAATCTGAACACGGTCATCACGACTCACTTTGTTCTTCAGTATGGATTCAACGTCTTTAAAAGGAAGAAGCGGAATCTTACGTTCCAGTTTAACAATGTGCCAGCCGTATTGCGTTTCGAAAGGATCAGAAACGTCTCCAGGATTAGTAAGCGAAAAAGCAACCTCCTCAAACTTTGGAACTGCCGACATATAGCCAACGCCGAAAGGTCTCAACTTGCCGCCATTCTCTTTCGAAGATGGATCTTCAGAATATTGCTTGCACAACTCATTCCAGCTGCCACCGTGTTGTAACTGATCATAGATATCGAAAGCAGTATCCTTTGACTTCGCATTGTCTTTGTTTTCGCCTGTCCTGATTAAAATGTGTGACACTTCCACCTCTCCGCTGGATGGACGCCTGTCGTTGACCTTGAGAATGTGATAGCCAAAACGCGTACGTAACGGTTCGCTGATGGAACCTGGCTTCGTCGTATAGGCCGCATTTTCAAAAGGATATACCATCTGCAAGGCTGTAAAGTAACCCAAGTTTCCCCTGGTCACCTTCGCAGATGGTTCCTCCGAGAATGTTTGAGCCAATGTTGCAAAGTCTTCCCCATCGAGAGCGCGTTTACGAATCTCAGTAATCTTTTGGTAAGCCTCCATTGTATCGGCAGGCAATCCTTCGCCTTTAATAGTGATAAGAATGTGCGACGCATTTACCTCTTCCTGCATTCGTTCGTAAGTGAGTCTCACGAGGCTATCCAATAATCGTGAATCAGGTAAATATGGTTTGCGCAATTCATCTTTATACGAATTGAATTCCTTCCTGAATGCTTCGGTGGTGTCAATGCCACGCGCTTGCGCTTCCGTTACTTTCAATTTGAAATTCACAAATAGATCGAGATATTCCTCAATCTTTTCCTTCGTAAACTCGTCGGGTTTATTTTGATGGTTTTTTTGATACAGGTAAATGAACTCTTTCGAGGTTACGGGTTTGTCATTGACAGAAAACACAATGACCTGGTCATCATTCTTTTTCTGTGCCAGCGATGAAGCAACAACAAACAATGTAAACTGCAACACAAGAATCCGCTTGATCATAAGGCTAACGCTTATATAAATTGAACTTTTTTGATGAGGCGACAAATGTTCTTGCCGCTCTTGTTTTGATATTCGACTTTATCCATGATGGACTTTACGAGGCGGATGCCCAATCCGCCTTTTCGTTTTTCGGTAACGAGATTACCGAGGTCAGGTTCAGCAAACTGATTGATGTCAAAGACGCTGCCATCATCAATCAGCTCGAAAATGACGGGAGTTCCTTTCTGAACATTGATTTGCAATTCGAAGAGCTCGTTCGGATTGCATTGGTGTGCATGAATCATCAGGTTAGAACACATCTCATCCAGTGCCAGAACCATTTCACTGATCTGAATATCCTGGACGCCATGTGTCTTCAGGGTAGTACGGATAAAATCCCGAACACCCTTCAGGTTCTCGATGCTACATCCAACTTGATACTTATAGTTCATTGATCATTGTCTTTGCCTGAACTTTATCCTTGCCGATTTGCAGCAATTCATGCAAACCAAGAATTTCAAATGTATTGGCAACCTTGTCGCTCATACCGAACAATACCATTTTGATGTTCTTATCCTTGAATTCTTCGATATATGACATAAACACTCCCAGACCAGCAGATGAGATATACTCGAGTGAGCTGCAATCGATCAGAATTTTTGTGAAACCTTCCCCGACACTTTTTGCAATCGCCAGATCTAACTCAATGGAGGAGCTGGCATCAATCTCACCGATCAGGGCCAGTACATCGGTTCCGTCTTCCTGAAGTCTCTTGATATGGATCATGTTTTAAACGTTTTTTAAAATTTTTAGTTATCCACGCTTCAACGTTTTACTTGAATTTGACGATCATCGTCGTATAGTCATCGTTAATATTCTGCGTTCCGGAAAACTCATATAACTTCTCAATCAAATGCTGCTGTATATCTTTTGGCAATTGCTCTTTCACCTCAACCAACACATCTGCCAGTCGCTCGTATCCGAATTCATCACCTTTATCATTTTTCGCTTCTGTTATACCGTCAGTATATAGCACCATGATGTCGCCTGACTTGTAATCGAACTGATACGCCTGGATGAAGCTGCTGTAGCTTCGATTTCTCACCATTCCCAATGCAATCCCTTTATCGCGGAAATACTCTGTGATGCCCGTGTCAGCGTGGTAATACAAAACAGGACAATGACCGGCGCGTGAATAATGTACTTTTTTTGTCGCTGTGTTAACGAGGAAAAATGTCGCTGATATGAAAGAGCCGCGTTCCAGACAGTATACCAGGGCCTGATTTGCCCTGCGCATAAATTCATCAGGTTCGATACATTGCTGTGCGAGGCTGTGGAAGATCCCCTTCATCTGCGACATATGGAACGCTGCGGTAGTACCTTTCCCGCTAACGTCGGCAATGATCAAGGCAACTTCGGTATCGCTGGTACGGAGCGTGTCATAATAGTCGCCACCAACTTCATCGGCGGATTCTGAAAATGCCGCTATCTCGAAATCCTCATCCTGCTCGAGCACCTCGGGAAGCAGGCTCTTCTGAACAGTTTTAGCGATTTTCAATTCCTCCTTGTAACGTTCATTTTGCAACGCCTCTTCCATCAACCTGAAATTCTCAATTGAAATACCTGCCTGATTCGCAAAAGTTGAGACGATCTTCGTCATTTCCTTATTGAATCCTTCCGCAAGCTCTCTCAGCAGCGCAAGGGTTCCTATATTTTCGCCTTTCACGTAAATGGGAAACGCCAGAATCGAACGAAACCTTGCGCCCTTTAACGATCCTAGATGTTTTGACAGATTTCTTGTCTTATCGCTGCCTTGATCAAGAACACCTTTCACGTGTTGATCATTCAGATGTTTGATGATTTCGCGTGATTCCGCGTCTGTGATCTTGTAAGTATAAACGCGCGTTGTCGTTTCACTATTTTTTACCTCAAGCCATGCAGCATCCGCAAACACTGTGCTCACTGATGTTTCGAGCAAAATATTGTAAACGCTTTCTTCGTTTTGCTCCGTTTGTATCGATTGGCTGATCCGCTGGAAGTTTACAACTTCCTCAAGTTTCTGTTCGAATACCGAGGTTGTAGGCAGGTTGAAAAGGATAACAAGGAAGGAAAAAATGCTGTACAACGAGACGAACGTCATCATCGCCAGAATAAAAATGTGATCGCGATAATCTGTGAAGAAAGTAGTTTTTGAGCCAAGCGTTTCGGTGAGCGAGCTTAATGTAAAAAACCCGTACATGAGATAAAATACGGTAAGCAATAGCAATAGAAGACTCGTCCATTTTTGCCGGAAGTTGAGGTAAGCAACCCATTTCATGTTACCCGACAGCACGAGCCCAATAATGATGAATGCAACCAACAATGGAACGAAGATTCCTTCAATCAGCGGTAGATCAAGGGAATTATAGATAAGCGAAAACAGCAATCCCCACTCGAAGATATTCCATAACCTGAGCAACCATTTCGATTTTTGATACAGTATCAGGCGCTTCCATGCCGTAAATGCCATGATGAGAAAACCAATCATCAGCGGCAGATTCACGAGGTAAACGAAGTCAATAAAAAGAACGTGGGTTGTTAGTTTGGTTGAACCCAGGACGATATCAAGTAACTTAATAGCAAGGGAGATGACTGTGGCAACCAGTCCTGTTGCGAACACACGCCAGAGAAGATCAACGAAATTCAGAATTTCGTCCTTCTCGAGCTTTAGCTTGTAATAGAAGTAAAGGGAAAGAATAAACAGGTTCAAAATTACCCGCGGCAGCCATTGCGGTACGTCTGATTTAATGTTGTTTGTCGTGCTGAGGACGATGGAAATGTCAGTGAACAGCAAAGCCAACCAGGTAACAGCACTTACCAGGAAAAGTAGTCGGATAATGGCCTTCGTTCTCATTTCAGCGATAAACGCCCGGGATAGGGCTAAAAAAATAGCCAATCCAAGATTGGCCATGCAATAATATGAATAATTAGCAAGATTAGGGACTCCTAATCACACGAGTCCTTACCTAACCCCATGAAAAGTTTCCTTCAGGAAATGTGTTGTTATTTCCGTGTATAGTTCGGCGCTTCACGCGTGATCGTGACATCATGCGGATGGCTTTCAAGAACACCTGCTGAGGTAATCTTCACGAACTTTGCGCGTTTCAATCGGGCAAGATCTGGCGCACCACAATATCCCATACCTGCTTTCAATCCTCCGACGAGCTGATATAAAACCTCCGAGACAAGACCCTTGAATGGAACTCTGCCGGAGATTCCTTCAGGAACAAGCTTCTTGATATCATCCTCAACATCCTGGAAATATCTGTCTTTTGAACCGTCTTCCATTGCTTCCAACGAACCCATGCCGCGATAGGTCTTAAATTTTCTTCCTTCGTAAATGATCACTTCGCCTGGCGCTTCTTCAGTGCCGGCCAGCAAAGAGCCAATCATCACACTATCCGCCCCAGCGGCAATTGCCTTTACCACGTCTCCCGAAAACCGGATACCACCATCGGCTATAATTTTCGTATCGGAGCCTTTCACAGCTTTTGCGGCTTCGTACACAGCCGATAGCTGCGGTAATCCCACCCCGGCAACAACACGTGTAGTGCATATACTTCCCGGGCCTACGCCGACCTTAATTGCATCAGCACCGATTTTTGCCAGCGCTTTTGCTGCTTCACCAGTTGCTATGTTTCCGATAATCAAATCCAACTCAGGAAATCTCTTCTTTACCTTCTTCGCCGCATCCATCACGCCCTTAGAATGACCGTGAGCGGTATCAATGCTGATCACGTCTACCCCGGCAGCTCTGACCGCTTCAATTCGCTCCATGAT
>DASPJN010000190.1:0-11124 GCA_035628595.1 Chryseosolibacter sp. | reverse complement strand
TCGCCATTCTTCCAAATGAGCAGGTGATTGAATTGTAAATTCGGACTCGGCTTTTTTCCGGCTACGTAAACGTCTTGTCCGGCAACGGTGATGGCTACTGCACGGGTATCAGCAATTCCATCAGACAATTCCGTAGGAACGCCATTCTTCCAATAGAGCGCTTTGGCGATGGACTGTTCATTCTCGTTTAACTCACCATACTCAACCCCGGCAATGTAGATGTCCGAACCAGAGGAGGCGATCGCGTTTGCTTCAGAAGATTTCATTGAAAGCGGAACTGTCACACCATTCTTCCAATAACGGGCTTTATAAAAGCCATCAGCCTCCTGCGCCCGCCCTGCAACATAAACGTCGCTTCCAGATAGTAGAATTCCTGATGCCAACGAAGTTCGATCCTCTTCGCCGAGCGGAACTACCATTCCGTTTTTCCAGTAACGGGCGCGGTACCGTACCCCGTCGTAGTGCTGCCCAGCGACGTACACGTCATCTTCTGAAACAAATATTGCAGAAACCTCCGAACGCACCTCAAGTTCGACGGGCATGTCATTCTTCCAATATTTGCCAACCCAATCTGTGCCATTGAATTCCTGTCCACCCATATAGACATCGCCATTGTTATCCTGCGCAATCGAATTAGGGAATGAGGAAAAGCTCCCCTCTACCAGTGGGGTAAATTCATTATTCTTCCAGTAGCATCCTACCCAACCCGCGGGTGTTCCCACTGCTCCAAGAACGTATACGTCATCGCCGTAAACGGCGATGCTCGTCGTGTATGCTTGTGAAGTCCCATCCGTTAGTGCTACCATCTCACCATTCTTCCAGTAGGCAGCCACGCGATATTCTGCGCCAATGTCCCCGTCTCCGCAGAAGTAAACATCCACCGGGGTGGCAGGCTGCGGATTGTCTTCACTTGAACAATTCACCAAAAAGAAGCATATGAGGCTTAAAAAGATGGTATGGAACAGGCTAGCTAGCTTTGTCAAAGAATGGCCTTTTTTGAAGTAAATTTTGGTCATAGGTAATTATTTGTGGTTAACGAATGACCACAAAGAACTGCTAAAACAGGCTGGAAGGTGAGAAAAGGGGGGTTAACAAATGGTGATCATGGATGCAAATAGATCGCAAGGCCTGCCTGTCACACCTGAAGCAGTACTTGCTGGATACTTTCATCTTCAGGAAGGGATATTTTTTTCTTTAACCGGTACTTCAGCACCTTGACACTCTCCGGCGTAATGTTTAGCAGACGTCCGATTTCCTTGTTGGTCATTTTCATCCTGATATAAACACACAACTTCTGCTCGTGAACCGTAAGATCAGGGTGGAGTTGGAGGAGCTTTTCAAAGAACTGAGGGTGTACTTCTTCGAAATGTAGTTTGATATGCTGCCAGTCGTCCGACAATTCAATATTGGTATTGATCTCGCGGATAACGGTCTTCAGATCTTTATTGATCTCATTGTCCCTGGTCGCCGACGAAATCTTTTTAACCATGTCTTTCAATTCGAAAAGCACTTCGTTTTTCTGCGCGATTAACACAGCATTTGATACAACCTGCCTGTTCTTAAACTCGAGGCTGAGCTGCAATTTTTCGTTTTCAAGTGCTGTGATGCGCTGCTCAGCTTCATGCCTTCGTACAAGTTCTTCGTTGCGTTTACGTAAAAGTGTGTTACGTAACGACAGCATGATATAAGTAAGCACCAATCCGATGCAAAGAAGAATTGCTGAGGCTATCATCCAGTACAGTCTGTTATTGGCGAGCGCATTTTCTTTTTGAAGCTGTTCTATCTTCAGCGATTTGAGCTTCGTTTCATACTTTACCTGAAGCGCTGCCATTTGGTCGTTCTTGTCCTGACGCAGGATTGTATCCTGGTAAGCCATTTCGTTTTTATACGCTTCCATTGCCAGTTTATAGTTCTGCTGACTTTCATAAAAACTTTTCAGAAGGGAATAGCCTTGCTGCAGGTGAATGGTGAAATTATTCTTTCGCGCGAGTGCAAGTCCGGCTTCCACCGCGTCCAAAGCATCCTTTGTTCGCCCCAATGCCTGGTGGGTTCTCGCCTGGGAGAGAGTGAAAATGCAAGTGATGTAGTCCAGGTTCGCGCGTGTCGAAGTTTCCAGCGCAATGTTAATCTTTTCAAGACTTTTATGATATTCTCCCTTAATATGATACAGATCGCCGAGATTGCCAAGTGTGTTTGCCACAGCAGTGTCGTTACGTGTTTCATATCCGATATCCAGCGCTTTATTAAAGTTTTTTTCTGCCTGATCAAAGCGCCCGAGCGCGCGTTGCATAATGCCCAGGTTATTCAGTGAAATGCCTTCTGCTTTGCGATCGTTGCGTTGCCGATCAATGAGCAAACTTTGTTCAAGGCTTTCAATGGCTTTCTCATAAGATTTCTGGACAAAGTAAATGTATGCAAGGTTGTTATATACCGCTGATCGTTTTCTCAGATCATTTAGGCTTTCGGCTATACTTAGTGCTTTCAGGAAATTAGTGAGCGCCGCCGAGAGATCGCCACCCGATGAATAAGCAACACCGAGCTGATTGTATGCTTTATACATCATGGCGGAGTCGCGCTGTTTTTCGGCAAGCTTCAATGCCGTTGTCCATAGCGTGGCAACTGTATCCGGATACGACTTTTGGTAATACGAGATGATATTCTGCAGAACGATTGAACACTGGACCTCATTGTCTGCATTTTGATATGCCTGCTGTAACGAGTCTATGTTCTGTGCCGGACTGTTTGTAAACGAGAGCATCGAAAGGAGGAACAGGCAAGCATACATTCGCATCATCATATAAAGGTACGGGAACAAGTTGATTGATGCACGATTTCCGGACGTCTGACGCCTGTTTGAATCTGGCACGGAAACCTTACCTTTGCCAAACCAGTTTTTATTGATATGTCACGACTAAAATCATTTTTTTCGCGTGTTCTCAGAGGTTGCATCTGGCTTTTTAAAGCGGAGCTTCTGTTGTGGGCTGTTTTTCTGCTGATAGCAGCAGTCGTCTCCCTGGTGACGGCGTAGCTTAGCCCTTTCATTCTTTCGTTAGCATTGCCGTCTTATACTCCAACAGTCTCATCGGTTCTACACACTTTTATGTATCCGTCATAATGATTTTTTCGAGCGTCAATAGCCTACGAAGAAAAAAATCACCTCAAATTGCTTGTGAAATAAATCAGCACTGTATTATCGTTGTCACATGAACAAGACGTGGCTTATTGTTGGTGGTGTCGCGCTGGTGATGCTGCTGCTCGTGATCCGGTTGTTTGTGTCGCAAGACAATCGCATGAATGAAGAACGTGAGTGGTTTTCCAGGGAATTGCGTTACGAATTCTCTGCGCAGGTAGATAGCGTGCGGATGTTTAACGAGGAAACGGGACGTCTTTGGTGCCGCATTACGGCCGGAGATCCGCAAGTGCACCGTGAAGACAGTTTGAAACCCTTCTTTAAAGATCACGATAAGTTATACCTGATCTTCCACAAAGCCGCGGATTCAATCATCTTCCTTGTGCCGAACGGCAACCTGGTAGCCAAAGGCGATAGCGTGCGTGTTAGCTCTCAACAAAATACAATTCAGTTTTTCAGGAATGGAGAACGAGTAGCCACCGACGAACTAAGTAATACGCTTACCGGATTCGGTATACCATTCTTTCTTAGAAAGAAAGAATGAGGATATCTGAACTTAAGAACGTGAACAATGATTGCAATAGACGCAGATGATATTGCTTGCGCGGGATCCATGAAATGCTACGAGTCCAGGTTTGTTATCTGACCTTAATCAGCGTCTCTTCTTTTCTTTCAAACCTTGTGAGGGTTCCGCATTGATCAGCAGATAGAAAAGAAAAGCTTGTTGTATAAGTATACCGGGTTCCATTTGTGTTCGTAATGACATGCGGTTGCGAGGCACCAATTTTGTCCCTCGCTATCCGGTCTTTATCAGATGTTCGAATCAGTATCAGGGTGTAGGCACACTCGTCTACCCATTTTAATTTATATCTCCACGTTATCTTGTTCCTGGTGTCTTTTTCAATTTGGCGATGCGGTCTTCTTCTGATCCTGATGTGTTCCCTTCCCTCAATGATAAACGAGCCTTTAACGAACTGATGACAGGAATCTGCCGGAAGCTGCTGAGAAAAACATGCAAGGGAAGAAAGAAGAATAAGGACGACGCCGAGCTTACCTTGAATTATAAATCGCATAAGCAGGTTAAATCAAAGCAGATGCCAGAAATCCCTTAGGCCGTTCTGAAGCCAATAGTTTGAAGTAACACCAACTCAGCGCGGTGTGTTGGAATGCGTGAGCAAAGGGCTCCGTCAATCAAGTACATTATGGCTACCAGGGGAGACGCTTCGAAGAATAAATTTGTTCAGACCAAATCCTTGCGCCTGAGTTGAGATCCCTGGGCGCAGCGCACAAAGCCAGTGCGCCGCAGGATCGATGACGCGCGTTTTTGGTTTCTACTCCAAGCAGTTGTTTATGCAAGAGGCGCCAGGCACGAGAGGGACGCCGAAGCATTTCCACGGGCGTACCCGGTGAAAGCCCGAACCAATTTCACCTGCGCGTTTAGTTTAAGTGCAGACCAACTCTTCACGAGTAAGTTGAAATCCTTTGGCAGAGCGTGCAAATCCGGCGCTAAAACGCACATGTGAATAAACTTTCATGCAACCTCCACCTTTCTTTTCGCGTCATACGCGTTGAAATCAAATCATCTGTCCTAAAGCGAACAATTGCCGGACGATTTTGAACTGTTGTGCGGTCATACCCCTGCAAACGGAACGAAATACACGGTTTTCGCAAATGGTACAATGATTGGATCGCAGGCTTGACTTAAACACTCACCAAACAACCATGAAACCTTTTAACGTAATCATCCTGGCGTGCGCTATGCTACTTATCGCCGCATTTCCCGCCCATTCTCAGGGTAAAACCGGAGTAGGGGATGTCTATCCCGGTAAAATTGCATACACCGCATTTTCCCTTAACAATGCCGAAGAAGTAAAAATATCAGGACGCGGTGGCGTTTACCAGCACGATGACCGAAGTGAATCATTCGGCGACCGTCGTGTTGTTTTTTATGGTTGGATCATCAATGCGGATACACGCAAGCTCGTGTGGCATGCCGCCGACGAAGTTGAAAAGCGCAGGTTTGATTATGGCGACTTCGACATCGATGCATCCGTGAAGCTCGAGAAAGGTACGTACGAACTCTACTTTACCGCAGCGTTCCACCATTGGAATGGCGACTGGAATCTTTATACTGCCAGTAGCATGTTAGACGAAATATTCAGTGACCGCAACAAAGAAAAATTATCACCAGAAATTCAGGCGGGAATGGGCGTAACGGTGAGCAGTCCCGGCCTGACAAAAGTGAGCAGTAGTGATTTGATAGATAAGAAGGTCGCTGGCGCGGTCGTTTCAATCCTGAAGCCCCACGACAATGACAATGTGAAAAAATATTTCTCGCTCAATGCGCCAACGTCATTGAGAATTTACGCGATCGGGGAAGGCGGGAAGGAGGAAACATTCGACTATGCGTGGATCTACGATGCGGACACTCGTAAGCGTGTCTGGGTAATGGATTATGCGAACACTGATTTTGCAGGTGGTGCAGATAAAAATATCGCGGCGGATGAGACGATTACGTTGCCTGCAGGAAACTACATGGTGAGCTATTCAACGGATGGTTCTCATTCTTACAATGACTGGAATTCTTTGCCGCCGTACGATCCGCAATTCAGTGGCATTACCATCTGGGCCAGCAGTGACAAAGACAAAAGCAATGTTGTGGCGTACCGCGCACCAGAGGAAAGCAAACCTGTCCTTGAGCTGACGCGCATCGGCGATGATGAATATGTATCGAAAGGTTTCAAGCTCGCATCCGCGATGGATCTTCGGGTGTTATGCATTGGTGAATCTTCCGATGACGAGATGGCTGACAATGGCTGGATCATGAATGCCGCGACGCGTGAGGTTGTTTGGGATATGAACAAAGTTCGGACAGAACACGCAGGTGGTGCGGAGAAGAACAAGATGGTGGACGCTTTGATATCTTTGGAGAAGGGCGACTACATCGCATACTATTCAACCGATGGCTCACACTCATGGCAGGACTGGAATGATGGACCGCCGCATGAACAGGACGCTTATGGCATCACGCTCTGGGCAACGAACAAGACAGATCAGGCAAAGGTCACACAGTTTGAGCCAAAGGAGTATAAGAATGACAAAGTTGTTGTCGAGATCCTGAGAGTTCGGGATGACGAGCATCTAAACGAATTATTTACACTTGATAAAGATACTAACCTGAGAATTCTCGCAGTGGGTGAGGGCGACGACGGTGAAATGTTTGACTATGGCTGGATCGAAAATGTAGATACAAAGAAAGTCGTTTGGGAGATGACCTACCGCAACACAGACCCTGCAGGCGGCGCGAGCAAGAACAGACTGTTTAATGGTACAGTTATTCTCCCGAAAGGTTCATACAGAGTTTATTATGAAACAGACGGATCACATTCCTATCGTGATTGGAACGCCTCACCACCCCGCGACCCGGAACGTTATGGCATCAGTTTAATGAAAGAGATTAATTAAGATTTTATTCGCGATATACGAGAGAGCTCAGGTGAAAACGCCTGGGCTTTTTTTGGATCCTGTATCGAGCCAAAAGGCAACAGCGTTATCAGGTACGATAGTGATGCAAGAAGCTTTGCTGTTGTGAGGCCTGACTGAACTGAGCAGAATTTTTTATCAGTGCAGTTCACTGGATCATTGAAGTGATCATTTTGTTTTATTATTGGATGGATTAATTGATTGATTGTGATAATAATTTACGCAGCAAGTAACATTTTGCTGGGATATCCGTCCTGCCAATAGATTTTACTATGGATTCCAATAAAAAAACAGCCAGAATTGCAGGATTTTTATATTTGATAGTTGTCTTGACAGGGCTTTTTACCTTAATGTATGTTCCCTCTGAAATTATTAGGTGGGACAATGCTGATGCAACATTTAATAATATAATAGAATCAGAATCCCTTTTTAGATTCAGTATTGCTGCAGGGATACTTTGTTATACTGCCTTTTTGATTTTACCCATCGTTCTATATAAACTTCTTAGTCCTGTAAGTAAAACCCATGCCATTGCAATGGTCGTTTTGTCTATGGTTACCGTTCCCTATTCTCTGGTCAACCTGCTTAATAAAGTTAATATCCTGACATTAATTAGCAACCAGGAATACCTTCAAACGATAGAATTGGGTCGATTGCAAGCTGAGGTAATGCTGTCTATCGACTACTATAATAATGGCATCCAGATAATTTCAGTTTTTTGGGGATTATGGCTACTGCCTTTCGGATACCTGGTATTTAAATCGGGGTTCCTCCCTAAAATCTTAGGAATTCTTCTAATGATTGGCTGCTTCGGCTACCTCATAAATTTCACGGGAAATTTTCTCTTTCCTGACTACTATACTGATTTGGGTATCAGCCGCATTGTTTCACTTCCAGCCAGTTTAGGGGAGATTGGCATTTGCCTTTGGCTCCTAATTGTAGGTGTAAAAGAAACAAAAAACAGTTAATGGTCGCGAATGAATGATGCAATAGATTAATTAAGATTCTTACAGGACTTTGATCAAAAGCTCAGGTGAAAAGGCCTGGGCTTTTTGATTTATCAAACTTGACATAAGCTGACTAGTGCGCCAGTAGTTAGCGTTAGCCAAAATTATTGTGGTAAAGGTGTTAAATTGCCAGCGACTAAAACTGAAAAGGTAACCAGTACACGCAATGAAAAAAGCCCTCGCCATTTCCCTGATTTCAGGACTATCGCTTACATGTGGAGCTCAAAATTCCCCGCTTAATGTCAATAGCCAGACAACTCAATCAGCAATCAGTATTACCTCTACGGTAGGACAAGGTGCTGCCTTGAGGCTTCAACGTTACAATAATTCTTCCGATTCATATGTTTTTGAGACAGGCGCTTACGGCGACTTGAGGCTGCACGTAAATGGAAATACGAACCCACCACTGATCGCATTTAAGACTGATGGAAAAATTGGCGTCGGAACCGGCTCTCCAAGATCTGCCCTGGAAGTGATCGGTAATCAGGGCCTTGATTGGCTGGAGTCTGGAAATAAAGGCAGCGGATTGGTAACAATTGGCTCGATCGGTGGAAACGGCTCTCTTTTCATTAATACGCCGACGCACAATTCGTATTATTCTTCTGGTCTCGGTATTGATGGAAGCTACGACAACACAAACCGGATCTCGCAGGTGAATATAAAGGCGTTCGGGGTCAAATACCTATCATGGAGTTCAGTGCTTGCATTTCATGTCTCCAATGGAACGAATACATTGGAAGCAATGAGGATCAACAACCAGGGAAATGTCGGAATCGGCACAAATGACCCCAAAGGTTTCAAACTGGCAGTTGACGGAAAAGTCTGGGCTACCGAAGTACAGGTAGCATTGACTAATCCAGGTCCCGATTATGTTTTTGAACCCCAGTATAATCTCCGACCACTCGACGATTTAAAGGCTTACATTGAGCAAGAGAAGCATCTCCCCGAAATTCCATCCGCAAAGGAGATGGAAGCCGACGGAATAAACGTTGCCGATATGAACATGTTGTTGTTGAAGAAAGTGGAAGAACTTACCCTTTACCTTATTGCTTTAAAGGAGGAGAATGATACCATAAAGGCGGAACTGGAACGTCAGAATAAAGTGATCAGTGCTGCGCAAAAGTGACTTAGGCCGAGATGTGTTCGCATCTAAATTGGATGAGAATTAACTCGGATCATGAAACCTGTTATCAAGGGATCTCAAGCTTGTAGCCCTTCCCGTGAACATTTGTAATTCTCAGGTCAGGATCGCTACTCAATTTCTTTCGAAGTTTGGATACAAACATATCCAAACTGCGACCGGTGATGACGCCTTCACTGATCCAGACTTTTTCCATCAGCGTTTCGCGGGGAATCAGTTCGCCGAAATTGTTACTGAGCAATTCGAGAACTCTGCATTCCTTGTCCGTGAGACTGATCACTTCATCTCCCAATAACAAGCGCTGATGCTTCACATCAAATAAAAATTTTCCCAACGCAGCCAATTCAAGAACAGACTCTTTTGTAATTGACTGGTGCTGATGTTGCAATGTAGTCGCAGTTGGATTCTTTGAGAAACGTCCGATCAACAGGCTCACGCTGAACAATAACAGTCCGCTACCAACCAGGCCCGCAACGGGATAATCGAACGATGTTTCATAAAGATCAGGAAAGAGAATCTCGATGGTATAGCAGCCGGCGGGCTCTCTTCTGCCTTGACACGCCAGGATGTCGGGCGTTGATTTATTTACCTGGAAGCCATAGACGATGCTGGTATTTTCACATTCATGTACCGTAACGGTATAACCTGCGGGAAACTCGCTTTTCGGGAGGAGTGCCCGCGACAGGCTCATCAGGGAATCATGACTGAAAACGAAATTCCTTTCGAACTGAAGCAGGAACGTGCCCTCCCTGATTTCGGAAACGGGCAAAACCCGTGACGTTGAATCACCCGCCTGAAGCAGTAACCGATGACCAAGCTGGCGGACAATCAGGTTCGTCTTCTTTGCAAGGGCGTCACGGTTGGAAGGTTTTGTAAAAGATGATGCTAAAAGAAAAATGCCAACGATAAACAATCCGATGCCGGTGCTCGCCGCAAACTGACTTCTGGAAAAATGCTTAAACGAAAAATTTACACGCATTTACAGTTCTTTTTACAATTCATTTACAATGACCGGCAACACCCTCGCGTAAGTTTGAATATGCAAAGTAAAGCAATTCGCTGGCAGGCGAACTTCAATTCGACTTCCGAAATTAAAACTTAATCGACCATGAACAACAAAATTAAAATCTCCTGTTTAATACTGATCGTGGGTGCTTTGTTCTCCTTTCTCAGCAGACCCGATGCAAAACAAAACGCAAACGATGTATCCGCCACCTTGCCAGCAGGCTGTGAGAAAAGAACCGGCAACACCAACGGTACCATGATACCCGGAGGCAGAAACCTCATCTTACAATCAAAAGACGGCGGACAAACATGGCAGGACATCAGTCATGGTTTGCCGGATGGCGGACAACCCGAAGATTTTTTTGCGAGTGAGTCGGAGATCTATTTGCGTCTTAACGATCAAATGTATCGCAGTAGAAGCAGCCTCAATATGCCGGTTTGGGAAAAGGAGATTTCGCTTGACCCGAAATGTACATCCATTGCTTTCAATCGTTCAGGCGTGATCGCATACAATCATGAAGCGCAATTTTATTATAAGATGCCCGCCATCGGAAGCTGGTCGTCACTCTATACATCTTTCAAACGACCAGTCGTAAATAACATCTTCGAAACATCTGATGGTACTGTATTCCTGGGATGTGATAACGGTTTATTCAAGTCTACCGACAACGGAAAAAGCTGGAGACAGGTTGTTGGTGAAGGCTGGGTGACGGAGTTGGTAGAATCAGATGGTGTGCTCGTGGGCACGGGACAAAACGGCATCATGCGTTCGACCGACAATGGTGAACATTGGGAATCGGTGATCAGCGAGGGTGGGGTAGGCATCACTATTGAACGCATCGATGGTGGATTTGCTGCCATAGCGTATAGCTCGCTAACAAAATCCAGGAGGATTTATCTCTCGTTTGATACTGGGAAAACGTGGGCGGCTATCGATGCAGAACTTCGCCCGGCGTTGACGATTTCTTCCATCAAACAAATCGGTCAGTATCTGGTTTGCGGTCACCCCGACGGCATATTCCGGTCATCCGACATGGGTAAAACATGGAAACTTGTTTACACCAATATTGCAGATAAATTTAACGAGGGACGCGTGTTTAAGATCTACGTCTCAGGTGATGTATTATACGCGGTGATGAAGAATGCAGGATGTTAAAAGTGGGATGAAGTAATCCCCTCAGAGTCCCCTGGGCCGGTAACTCTGAGGGGGTGATACTTATTAACGTCTCTAACGAACTCTTCGGTCATTAATCGAAGTCTTGATGGAAGAGGCGCGTTGGCCTCAGCCAACGAGCGGCATGTCCCGGTTTATCGGGAGGGTGCGGTGTGGAAGAGCAGTTGGAACATCGTTGGCTGTC
>DASPJN010000189.1:0-15316 GCA_035628595.1 Chryseosolibacter sp. | reverse complement strand
TATGGCAGCTATTACGATGCATGGGGAAGCCCGTGGAATAATCCATACTATGGGTCTGGTTGGTCGAGCTCGTTCAGCTTTAATTATGGCAACTCATGGGGCTATGGTTACAACAACGGATGGGGAATGAACAATGGTTGGGGCATGAGCTATGGATATCCGATGAACAATTGGTATAACTCATGGTACTCTCCTGCGTACGCAGGTTGGTATTCACCGTTTTATTCTCCATGGCGCAACTATGGATACTCTCCAGGGTACGTAGTTGTGGTAGAGGGCAATGGCAGAGGCCCAGTTTATGGAAAGCGTCCTTCACGCGGTACGAATTTGGTGTCAGGATCGGGAGACGTTAGATCGAGAAATAATAACAATGGTGACAGAAGCACGTATGGTCAGAGCGGCCGGGTTGCGCAAAAGCAGGAGCCTTACTATAACAGAACTTATAGCAATACGAACACGAACACGAATTCGTCATTCAGGCCTGTTCAACAAAACAGCCGTAGCCATACGCAGTACAACAGATCGAGCTCGTGGAGCAACGGTAATAACAGCAACAATTCATCAACTCCTTCATGGAGTGCGCCTTCGCGGAGTACAATGTCGAGCGGAACACCGACACGAAGTTCGTCAAGTAGAGGACGCGGCAGGGACTAATATTAATTTTTGCCAACTATGATCCGATCGAACTTTCTCAGGTGTTCCCTGATGCTTTTGGTATTGTCGCTGGTCATGCAAGTGCGCGCTCAGGATTATGTTGAATCCGCTCTCATGTTCAACAGAACAACTAATGGCGGAAGTGCAAGAATCCAGGCACTTGGTGGTGCCCAAACCGCTCTCGGTGGCGACTACAGCGCGGCTCATGCAAATCCGGCGGGCCTTGGTATGTTTAACCGTTCAGAGTTTACTTTCAGCCTCGGCGTCAACAGCAACAAAACGAATTCGGCTTTCGGAGGAAATAAAGAAAGCGGAAGCAGAAGTGTTTTTAATATTCCTGGTATTAGCTATGTTCATCATATGCCGGATGACAGGGACGGGTTTCTTGGCGGTGCATTCGCTTTCAGTTTAACGCGAACCAATGACTTCAATCGCCAAATGGATTTTCGTGGTCGAAATAGCAATAGCTCCATCGTTGATTACTTCGTTGGCCAATCTAACGGTTATACAACTCAGCAGTTTGACGACCCACAAAGCAATGACTTCGATCCGAACTACCGTGTGAATCATTGGAATGATCCAACCGGACTCGCGTATTATAATTACTTGATAGGACCGGCGTCATTGCTTAATCCAGACTTTCCGGACACGGAATACTTTACATACGTCGGCTATCCTCAGGTTCAACAAGAAGAAATCCAAACAAAAGGCGCTACCAATCAATGGAATATTTCGTATGGTGCAAACTTTACTGATAAGTACTTTGTTGGTGCAGGTATTGGTATAACATCATTGAAGTATCGCGCACGAAAAGGATTTTCCGAAGAATTTGATAATCCCGAAACCATTCAAAATCTTATTCTCAACGAGAATATTGACATTCGCGGAACTGGTTTTAATGCCACAATTGGTGCAATCGCTCGTCCAGTTAATTTTCTGCAGATCGGAATCTCCTATCGTACGCCAACAGTCACGGGGATAACCGAAACTTATAAGGCGTCAATGTCCACCCGATGGAGCAATTTCGATTACTACGGTGACGGCTCTGAAATTCTGGGTGATAACACGGATGACCCAATCGCCACCGATGAAATTATTTCCGAGTACAACCTTCGCACACCATCAAAACTAAGTACCGGAATCGCGCTGCTTTCGAAATATGGATTCTTCACGGCTGACGTTGACTTTACAAATCCTGGAAAATCAAAATACAAGTCGACCATTGATGGCATTGGATTCGAAGGAGAGAATGCAGTCATCAAAGCACTTTATACAGAAACTGTCAACTACCGGTTCGGTGCCGAGTATCGTCTCGATATTTTCCGGTTTCGCGCAGGGTATGGTGTGATGTCGAATACATTCAAAAGTCAATATGATCTGGATAATAAGATCACATCGCTTAGTGGAGGAATTGGTATCCGTAAGAAATCATTTTACGTTGATTTCGCGCTCGTGAACAACCGAAGCAAAAGCATTTACCAACCATACATATTCCTTGACGGAAGCGGTCCGTTGGTAAACCAAAAGCACAACTTCTGGACAGGTATGGTGACCGTAGGATTTACTTTTGAAAGTGAATGACCTCGAGCAACTGCTCCACCGTAGGATTTTCAAGACGAACCTTTGCCTGTCGATAGCAAGGCATTCTTACCTCAGCGATCATCAGCATTTTTTTTTCGCGCTCATCAGGATCGTTCCCTAACAGGGGCCTGTCATTGCTATTTCGAAGCCGGGTCATTAATGGCGCAATCGGAATGTCGATGAATATACTAAGTCCCGTTTTGTTAATTATCGCCATTCCATCATGAAAACATGGCGCACCACCACCAGTTGCCATCACGAATTCTTCATTGCTGGCACTCCACTTTTTGAGTAGCGTTGATTCGATTGTGCGGAAATGTTCTTCGCCATGCCTGGCAAAAATTTCCGGTATGTTTTGCTTTGCGGAGCGTTCGATTTCTACGTCGAGATCAATGAATTTTACCTGTAATGCTTCCGCTACTTTTTTTCCAAGAGTAGATTTTCCAGATCCCGGCATGCCTACCAGGTAAACTTTCATCAGTTTTGATTTTGTATGAGTTCAAGCACCTCATCAACTCCTGGCGTGTCGTTGTGATGCCACATTCCTTTTACAGTTCCATTTACCCACAAGGTCATTCCTGGATTCGAGCGAACAATAGTTTTCAGAACTGTTGCATCAGCAAAATAATATGGAGCCGCCAACTGATTTTCATGGCGAAATGCTTCAATCTTTTGTTCCGGTGAGGAAGTCAGGATCATCGTTTCAATTTTGCCATCGAGCTCATTGATCAGATTTCGCACGTCGCTGATATTGTCAATGGATGCTTTATCGACATCGTAAATAACAATCAACAGCTTGTTACCCTCAAAAGTTGCCTGCGTCATGTCCTCCCCTTCCGGACTGGTAACCGCGTAATCGGTAATTTTCGCTCGTGTTTTGTCCTCGTTTGTCTGCCGAACACTCAAGTATTTATACTGGGTTGTGTCGGTTAAATACTTTTCAGATCGCAGTTCGGATCCATCGCTTTTCTGAAGAAAAACGTATTCAAACTTCGGTTGTTCCTCCGGCTGCATCTGCTGTGGAATGTGGTTGTCAATTCTGTAAGCCCGGAAATCAATAAACGGCAAATGCCTGACAGCGTAAATTCCAAGAATGATTGACAGAACCGTGACCGCGATGATGACACTATGGCCTTCCATAGTTCGAAGCACTGATATATAGGTTTTCCTGTACCAGAAAAGATGCAGAATAAAGATCATCAGGAAAATATCCTTCCAGAACGACTGCCATGGCGTGAGTTTGATCGCATCGCCGAAACAACCACAGTCAGTCACTTTGTTAAAATAGGCAGAGTAGAAAGTGAGAAATGTGAAGAAAATCATCATCAGCAGTAATACAACCGTTGTGATTTCCATCCGATAGTACAGAAGTACAGCCACACCAAGCACAATTTCAAGCACGATCATAATGAAGCCGATCTCCATCGCAAATGGAATGAAGTAGGTGAAGAACGATCCAAAGTCCTGTGCGAAAACTTCGAAGTATTCTTCCATTTTAATTTCGGTACCAATCGGATCGTTGAGCTTGATCAATCCGGAGAAAATGAAAAGTCCACCAACAAGAAATCTCGAAACCTGATCTACAATTTTCTTAAACATCGTCTTATCCGTTCATTTTAATTAATGCAAACACAGAATAATTAATCATATCCTGGTAGTTGGCCTTCACGCCTTCACTCACCAGCGTTACGCCCTGGTTATCTTCAATCTGCTTTACGCGCAACAATTTCATCAGTATAATATCGGTAATGGAGGTAACGCGCATCTCACGCCAGGCTTCACCATAATCGTGATTCTTATTCTCAAGTAATTCAAAAGTCTCTTTCACCGCGTTGTCATAATGCGGTTCAAGCTCCTCAAATGACAATTCCATTTTTTGCGACGCTCCAAGACTGATCTGCAACAAAGCAATAACACAATAGTTTATGATACCGACGAATTCGTCCTTTACCGGGTCGCCAACTTTCTGCACTCCCTTTTCCTGGATACTTCTGATGCGCTGTGCCTTGATGAAAATCTGATCAGTGATCGACGGAAGGCGAAGTATCCGCCACGCCGTTCCATAATCACGTGTCTTCTTTTCAAACAAGCTTTTGCAGGAGGAGATTACCTGTTTATATTCGACTGTTGTTTTTTCAACCATAAATTTCGGGCGGTGCAAAATACGGCATTTTCAACAAAGAAAACACTCAACATCCAGGGTACCCTTATCGATTTTAACACCCCATTAACAATGGGAATTTTAAACGTAACGCCCGATAGTTTCTATGACGGCGGAAAATACCTGAATGAAAAATCACCATTAGAGCAAACAGAAAAAATGTTATCCGAAGGAGCGGCTATCATTGACGTCGGCGGTTATTCTTCGCGGCCCGGAGCCGATGATATCAGCGAGGAAGAAGAACTTGCGCGGGTGCTGCCCGTTGTCACCGGGATAAGAAAAAATTTTCCAGACGCAATTATTTCAATTGACACTTTTCGATCTACGATAGTGCGTGAAGCGGCTGGCGCTGGTGCATCGATGGTGAACGACATCTCTGCTGGTTTAATTGACAGCGAAATGATTGCAACTGTCGCTGCTCTTAAACTCCCGTATGTGATGATGCACATGAAGGGAACGCCGCAAACAATGAACACACTTGCCCACTACGACAATCTTATCGGCGAGATCGTAGATTTCTTCACCGAACGAATTCAGGTTTGTCAGCAGGCTGGAATCAAAGATATTGTCATTGACCCTGGATTCGGTTTTGCAAAAACGAGGGAACAAAATTTTCAGCTGCTTAACAGCCTCGGATACCTTACAGTTTTCGGCAGGCCGGTTTTAGCAGGAGTTTCACGAAAGTCTATGATTTGGAAAACGCTCGGGCAAAAACCGGAAGAGGCCCTGAACGGAACAACCGTGTTAAATACAATATCACTCCTGAATGGAGCGAGTATACTTCGTGTACATGATGTGAAAGAGGCGCGTGAAACAATAACGCTAATCGAGGCTTTGCGGCAAAACAGCATCGCCCAACCTTAAAATCCCCATAGATTATTACATTTGTCCTTAATGATTTTCCTTTTCAAAATAGGGTTTCTGGAGGTTAGTTGGATCGATATCATCGATATCGGACTTGTCAGTATTCTCCTGTATCATGTTTATAAGTTGATCCGTGGCAGTATTGCTGTCAATATATTTCTTGGCATTCTTGCGCTTTATCTCATTTACCTTATTGTTAGCGCTGCCCAGATGGAATTGCTGGCCAAGATCCTCGGTCAATTCATGGGCGTCGGTGTTTTGGCAATGATTGTCCTCTTCCAACCTGAGATCCGGAAATTTTTACTTGTCATCGGACGGGGAACAGAATTCCGTGAAAACATTTTCAAGATGATGGCCAACTGGAGAAACACCTACCACGAAGACGTTGATCTCACGCAAATCATCGAGTCAATTAAAACATTTAAAGCAACCCGAACAGGCGCGTTAATGGTATTTTCGCGCGATGTAGAGCTTCGCTTTTATGCGGAAACAGGTGACCTCCTGGATGCAACTGTTAGCAAACGCTTGCTCCTGTCTATCTTCAATAAAAATAGCCCGTTACATGATGGCGCCGTAATTATTCATAAAGGAAAAGTGAAAGCAGCGCGATGCGTTTTACCGGTTAGTGAAAACGACCACCTGCCTCCTCAGTTTGGCTTGCGTCATCGTTCCGCAATCGGTATGTCTGAAAATACGGATACGCTCGTGCTTGCAGTCTCAGAAGAAACCGGGCGTCTTGTGCTCGCGCGTAATGGCAAATACCTGCGTGGCCTTCGACTTAAACAGGTGGAGAAAAAAATTCTGGAATATCTTCACAATACCGAACCAGAGAACTGGGAAGAAGTGAAGGAAGAAGAACCATCGGAAACGGAGCCGCAATAGGCTTAGTATTCAAAAGACTTCACCAATTCTTTTTGTTGCACGAGATATTCAACTAGTTTGTCGAGTGATTTTTCATTGCCGGCAATCTTGTATTGATATTGCACATCACCCTCTTTCCTTGACTCACGGATCCGATCGAAACTCATTCGTAGCTTTTTCATTTCATTTTCAAGGTGAAGTACACCGTTTCGATCAATGTCAAACACAATTGTCAGCTGCATTTCTTTGTGAACGCGATCAAGCGCTTTCTGGAAATAGCTAAAGATTACCAGCACAGTCATCACAAGTACCAACGCCATCAACGTCATCTCAAACTCGCCCACGCCGATCGCCATGCCCAAAGCGGCCGTCACCCAAATGGTGCTCGCCGTTGTAAGTCCGGAAATTGTAAATCCATCCCGCATGATTGCGCCGGCTCCAAGGAAGCCAATCCCGGTAACTATGTTGGATGCAATCCTTCCGATTTCGGTAGGATGTGCAGACGCAATCGAGATGATGGTGAAGATTGTCGAGCCGAGTGAAATGAGGATGATCGTGCGCAGGCCTGCCGATTTGTTGCGATATTCTCTTTCAGCACCGATGATCAATCCTGTAATGAGCGAGGCAACTAGCTTTACTGTGATATCGATAAAATCGGCGTCAAATGTCATATCGCTTATCCAATTGCTCTTTATTCTTTAACTTCATAAGCATTTAGTACCATGACCAGAATCATACCTGCCCTCCTTTTGCTGATCACCGTAACTGGTTTCGGGCAAAATGAACTTCAAACTGTTATCCAGAAAGGACACGAGCTTGCCGTTCTTTCGATTGCCGTAAGCAGCGACAGTAATTTCATTGCTACCGGAAGCAAGGATAAAACAATCAAACTTTGGGACGTTAGTTCCGGACGTGAGGTACGAACCTTTGCGGGACATGACCATTGGGTAAACAGCGTCGCATTTTCAAGTGACGGAAGATTTTTGATCTCCGGTAGCTATGATAAATCGGTCAGGATATGGGAAGTCGGAACCGGAAAAGAAGTTTTTGCCGAAAGTGGTAACGACTTTATCACCGACGTTGCATTTGATCCGAAGATGAGATTTTTTATTACGTGTGGATATAACAGATCCGGCGCACAGGACTCGGCGTTTATTTACGATCTGCAAACGAAAAAGAAAATAACAACGATTTCCATAAATGCTGATGAAGGCCGCGGGTTTGGTGTATCCGTTAGTATAAGTCCGGATGGTGAATGGATTGCATTCGGTGAAGATAATCGGGTGATCAATGTATACCGAACACGTGACTGGAAACTCGCGTACAACCTGCAGGCTGAGGGATGGTGCGGCGGATGTGCTACCTTCACAGCATTTGACCCTGGATCAAAATTCGTTTACGCGGTGTCTCATCGCGGGCCACTTCGAAAATTCAATTTGTCAGATGGCGCCGTATCCAAAATGTATACAGGCAAAGTCGATGATCTTACCGGACTTTCGGTAAGCCCTGATGGTTTGTGGTTAGCAGTTGCAAGCGAAAAGGAATGTAACGTTTATAACGCATCGTCAGGTGAGTTGATAAACACATTTGTTGCTGAAGAGAAGGCTTTGCTTCATCGCATTACGTTCTCGCACGATAGCCGTTCCATTATCATCACTTCCGACGACAATACTGCATTTGCGTGGAACTATCATTCGGGCAAAAGAGAAAACATTTTTACTGGCTTTCTTAACGAGCGCGATGGCGGTGGACTTACCTACGACCCCAACTTCTCATGGCAGGCAGCGATCGCGAAGTACATCAGGCTCAAGAATAAAATCATCATCTCTCACGATGGGAAGTCGTTGATCAAAGGAAAATTCGGAAAGAAAGTAAAGCAGTGGGATATCGCCACAGGTAAAGCTGTGATGGATTTTTCGGCGCATGAGAAAGCTGTGATCGCGTACGATTTATCCAAAGATGGGAAGCGGCTTGTTACCGGAGGAGGCGACGGAACAATCATACTTTGGGATTTACAAACTGGCGATACACTCCGTGTGATCCGGTCATACCGAGAACCAATATTTGATGTTCAATTTAATGAAGATGAAACCCACGTAGTATCGGCGAGCTGGGATGCAACCATGAAGATCCATGATCTTAGCAATGGCTTTCGTACGCACTATATAGAATTCGAAGAAAATTCCTCCGCATATAATGTTGGGTTCCATCCATCGGGACTTTACGTACTTGCGGCGCGCCTAAATCATTCGCTGCAGCTGTGGGAACCAGACACACGAAAAGTTGTGCGTGATTTCGTTGGCCATACCGATGTGGTTTCATCGTTCGCCTTCTCGAAAGACGGTAAGACATTGATGAGCGGTTCATGGGACGGAACGATCAGGTTATGGGACGTCGGCACCGGTTTGATGACGGCAAGAATCGCCCACAGCAAAGCACCTGTTCACGCGGCCATTTATAGCCATGATGAAAAACATATCTATGCTGCCGGCGCGGACCGCACGATACGTGTATGGGATACAAATACCGGGAAGCTTTCAAGATCATTGCACGGACATCAGTCGGAGATCACTTCATTGGTTTTTAGCCCGGATAACAAGATGCTGATCAGTCACAGCCTTGACGGCGTCACAAAATTCTGGGATCTTTCATCAGGTCGCGAATTCTTTGAACACATACATTTCGGTGAAACCGACTGGATGGTAAAAAATCCTGACGGATATTTTAACGCTACTGATCGGGCGCGGAAATACATTCATTTTGTCGACGGCGTAAAGACGTTTTCGGTTGATCAGTTTTTCAATGAATTCTACAGGCCAGAGCTACTTCCAGAGATTTTTCAAAGCCGGGGCGCGACGGGTTCGTTCAAAGATATTCAGGATATCATGAAAGGTTCACCACCTCCAATAGTGCGGGTAGCGGTTGTTGCTGCACCGGAAGGAAAAGCCGAGGTACTGATCCGAATTACCGATGCCGGTGCTGGCGTCCAAAATCTTAAAGTTTTTCACAATGGAAAAAACATATCGCTCGACCAGGCAAACCTTAATCTACCAAGAGGCAAAGGTCAGAGTACTACTTCTAAGCAAATCGTCGCACTTGTTGGCGGGGAAAATGCGTTTACCGTCACCGCGCGAAATAATGAAAACATAGAATCTGACCCACAAACGGCGACCATATTTTCCGAGTATCCTGTAAAGTCGAGCACCTGTCACATCCTGGCTGTCGGAATTAATGAATATAAGAATCCAAAGCTTAGCCTTAACTATGCGAGAAACGATGCTGAATCCTTCAGCAAATTAGTGGATGAAAGAGGGACGCTTTTTAAAGACATTCAGCTTCATTCGATCTACGACAAAGAGGCGACGCGAGAGAAGATCCTGGCAAAACTCGATGAACTCGCTAGTAAAATTGCACCGGAAGATGTTTTCATTTTTTACTATGCCGGGCATGGCAGCATGGTCGAGAATAAATTCTATTTCATCCCCACCGAAAGCCTGAGATTGTATGATCAAAATGCACTTTCGCGTGAAGCGATAGAAGCGGCCGCCCTGCAAGAAAAGTTCAAACACATTCACGCGTTGAAGCAGCTGATCATTATGGACGCGTGTCAGTCTGGCGGATCGGTTGAGTTGCTAGCTAATCGCGGAGCATCAGAAGAGAAAGCAATCGCGCAGTTGTCGCGTAGCGCAGGAATCCACGTGATGGCTTCCGCAGGAAGCGAACAATTCGCGACGGAGTTCGCAGAACTTGGACACGGCCTGTTTACTTATGTGCTAATCCTCGGACTTCAAGGTGGTGCCGATGGCGCGCCGAAAGATGGGAAGGTTACTATTTATGAACTAAAATCATATATCGATGATCAGGTTCCAGAGCTGACGCGAAAGATGAAAGGAAAACCACAGTACCCGTATACTTTTTCACGCGGACATGATTTTCCGGTGGTGATCAACTAAAAAATTATCGAAATGGAACTTTCAGAATAAATACTTCGTAAATTTATAGACAACTATTAAAACCAGTATTAAACAGCAAACTATGGCAATGATCGAAGCAAATCCTTTCAAATTCTATGTTGCAAAGTATTTCTTCCTGGTGTTTGCCCTAATTCAATTACTGGTAGGCGTGTCGTTGGTTGCCCGTTTCGAATTCAGCAACAAGATCTTTTTCGCCATTATGCTTTTCACTACGCTGGGGTTGATCTTTTTCTCGCTCTTTATTTTCATTAACGAAAAGGTGCGGCGGGTTGCTATCGGAAAGAATAAAATTGTCGTGATAGAGGGAGACAGAAATATCCGCTTCACGTGGCCGGAAGTAAAGTCGCTAAAGATCATTCCCTTCTTCAATCTTTACAAGCTGAAGATTAAAGGCAAGAAGAAATCCATCTACTTTTTTCCGTCAAAGAATATTGACCCGGCTTTTGGTTTGCTCGCGCGCGATACCTCCAGGATGGGATCCATCGTTGAGAAGCGAAAAAGGAAATTCGATATCGAATAGTCGGTTAGACAAGAAATGAAACGGGACTGTATCAGTCCCGTTTTTTTATTTGATGACTTTTAGCTCTTGTCCAACTTCCGTAAAAGCTTTAATTGCTTTTTCCAGATGATGTTGTTCATGCCCTGCCGAAATCTGTACACGGATTCGAGCCGCGCCTTTCGCAACAACCGGGAAGAAAAATCCAATGACATAAATTCCTTTGTCGAGTAATTTCTCAGCGAATTGTTGCGCTAGCGGCGCTTCGTAAAGCATAATCGGGACAATGGGATGTTCGCCGGGCTTGATATCGAAACCCGCCTTTGTCATTTCTTCACGGAAGTATTTTGTATTACGCTCAAGTTTATCACGAAGTTCCGTTGTGTTTGAAAGCATATCGAAAACTTCTATTGATGCGCCTACAATCGAAGGAGCGAGCGTATTAGAAAAAAGATAAGGCCGCGACCGCTGACGTAACATTTCAATGATCTCCTTTTTCCCTGACGTAAACCCACCTGATGCGCCGCCCAAAGCTTTTCCTAATGTTCCTGTAATGATGTCAACCCGATCCATCACATTCCGGTACTCATGGACACCCCGGCCTTTCTTTCCGATAAAGCCGGTTGCATGCGACTCATCCGTCATGACAAGCGCCTCGTATTTATCGGCAAGATCACAGATCAGGTCAAGCCTGGCAATTGTTCCGTCCATTGAAAATGCTCCGTCGGTAACGATCATGATGTTCTTTGCTCCCGCCTGCTTTGCATCCTTCAGTTGCTTTTCAAGATCGTTCATGTCGTTATGCTTGTAGCGATAACGCATTGCTTTGCACAGCCGCACACCATCAATGATCGACGCGTGATTCAGCTCATCAGAAATGATGGCATCTTCAGCGCCAAGCAGCGGCTCGAACACTCCACCATTCGCGTCAAAAGCCGCCGCATAAAGAATCGTGTCTTCTGTCGACAAAAATTCTGAAATCTTCTTTTCAAGTTGTTTATGAATATCCTGCGTACCGCAAATGAAACGAACAGAAGACATTCCATAACCGTGTGTATCAATCGCTTTTTTCGCAGCGTCGATAACACGTGGGTGTGATGAAAGCCCCAGATAGTTATTCGCACAGAAGTTGATGACTTCACGTCCCTCTGCGGTTTTTATATCTGCCCCCTGTGGTGTGGTGATAATTCGTTCCTTCTTAAATAATCCGGCCTCACGGATATTATTCAATTCCTTTTCGAGCGCAGGCTTCAATGTTTTATACATAAAATTAATCGATTTTTGGTTTGGGCCGCATGACCGGCTTGCCAGGTTTTGTTGTTGATGGTTGCTGTGATGACGATTCAGAGAGCTTTGAAGATTGTACGGATTGATCTTCCGATTTCAAGTGGAATTTTCTCCTGATCGGATTCATGAGATTCAGCTTTTGCATCGTGAAGCTATTGGGATGCAGCTGTGAAAATTCTGCGGCCCATTGCTGATAAATATCTGGCTCACTTTGTCTAAATGCTGTTGCATCAATTCTCTTAGCAATAAGATAGTCGTCAAAGTTCACGGGTGGCAAGTTAAATAAACCACGCCTAACGCATGATAGGAGAATCATAAAATTCTGTAATTTCGCGGACTCATTTTAGATATGAAATCGGAGAAAATTTTAGTGATCGGTGCCGGCGGCCAACTAGGATCAGAGCTTACGCAAGGCCTTTGGAATTTGCATGGCCGGGAGAATGTTATCGCAACCGACATTAAAGCTGCCCAAGGCGTTCTTGCTGAAGGAAATTTTGAAATTCTGGATGTGCTCAACCAGAAGAATCTCTTTTCATTTATTCAGAAAAATGCCATTACGCAGATCTATCATCTCGCTGCGGTATTGTCGGCAACAGGTGAACGGAACCCAAAATTCGCGTGGCATTTGAATATGGACGGACTTATTCATGTGCTAGACGCCGCTGTTGAATTCAAGATCAATAAAGTTTACTGGCCAAGCTCGATCGCCGTATTCGGTCCCGGAACACCGAGGGATAATACGCCCCAAGACACTGTGATGGACCCGGCAACCATCTACGGAATCAGTAAGCTCGCCGGCGAACGCTGGTGCGACTGGTATTTTCGCAAGCATGGCGTGGATGTGCGCAGTTTGCGTTACCCCGGATTGATTGGTTATAAAACGCAGCCCGGGGGAGGAACCACCGACTATGCAGTCGATATTTACTTCAAGGCACTCAGCGAAAAAAGGTTTGAATGTTTCCTGAAGCCAGACACATATCTTCCTATGATGTACATGGACGACGCAGTAAAGGCAACTTTGGATTTAATGGAGGCGTCTCCGGAAAAAGTCTCCGTCAGATCGAGCTACAACGTTTCGGCCATGAGCTTCTCGCCGGAAGAAATTGCAAAGTCAATTCAAAAACATATTCCGGATTTTAAGATTGCCTACAATCCTGATTTCCGTCAGGGCATAGCTGACTCATGGCCTAAATCGATTAACGATAGTAAAGCACGTTCAGACTGGGGATGGGAGCCTGGTTTTGACCTGGACAAGATGACGAAAGAAATTCTTACAAATCTTCCATCGCTGCTTGAAAAAACTCCGAGCTAAGAAAGGTCTATTTATTTTATAAAAACGCGAACAACCTGCTTGTGCTCACTGCCGACGTATTCAAGGAAATACAATCCCGGTGATAACCTGGTTGATGAAAGGTTGATTGTTGAAAAACTTTTGGGACTTACATCGGAGTAAAGCACCTTTCCAACATTGTTACGCAATACAATACGATCCCCCTCTTCCGGGCTGAAATTTGTGTAGTATGTGATCTCGTTTCCTTCTCCCGGATTCGGAAAAATTGTCATTGCCTTATCGGCCTTAATCCTTGCAACCACAGGCCCGAAGTATTCAAAACTATTATCGATGTCAACGGCCTTTAGTCTGTAGTAATTGAAACCGATCAGCGGTGCCGGGTCTATGTATGAATAGTTGCTTTCCTGATCATAAATGTTTTGACCTTGACCATTAATTTCGCTGATACTTTCAAAATGCTCTCCATTACCTGATCTTTCAACGATAAACCGATCAAAAGTTTCTTCCATAATGGTTGTCCAGGAAAGTTCCACTGAGCTCTCCCTTAGAATAGTGAAAAATTCCTTCAGGACTACCGGCATTACACCAGATTCAGTTAGCGTTACCGGGCGTGGGCCATTATTTATATCTTCAATATCCTGGCCTTTCCATTGTATTATATCTGGTGCGGTACCAATAGATATCTGATCACTATTACCACAATCACCACTTCCATCGCAAGAAATCTCTGAGTTTGGACCCAATATTATCGTTGAATTCGCATCGGTTAAATTAATCTTTCCATTTGAGAACATTACTTCCCCATTAATCTCGATGGTCACCTCTACCTCTATTGTTAAATTTTTAGCAAGATTTAAGGTCATTCCCTCAGGAATTATCATAACATCTCCGGCGGCAAAAGTAATTGGAAGAATATTGCATGCACCGCCGTTGGAAAATCGTGCAGTTCCTGTATTGTTATCCAACCACGTTCCGGAAGTACACAAAGTATACGTCGTCTGAGCGCTTGCCACGAAGGCCAGGCAGAGCGTGAGGGCGGCAAGGGTAAATATCTTCTTCATAGGTTAACCCGGATTCCGGGTACGTTAATAGGCAAGACGCAAGTTAAGTAAACCCATTCATTCTTTTAAATGGATGTGATATTTTAGAAAGCAATAAGAAAGCCAACCTCAAATTCGGCATAAAATCATGTTTTATCACTCTCGATTTTCCATTTTTGAAACAATTTAGGTTCATTTAGGCCTTTCCCAGGAATATGAAGTATCTCAAAATAGAAACAAACAACGACATTACAACGATTGTCATCTCCCGTCCTGAAGCATTAAACGCGTTGAACGCCGCGGTTCTGGACGAGCTAAATACCTTTTTCCAGCAGCATACAAAACCAGGCTCCACCAGAGGAATCATTATTACCGGGGATGGCGAAAAGGCTTTCGTCGCCGGAGCCGATATAAAAGAACTTACAAATCTTACCAAAGAGGAAGCGCTCGGGTTATCGAAAAAAGGTCACGGAATTTTCAAGCTGATTGAAAATTGTCCCGTCCCGGTAATTGCCGCTATCAATGGATTTACCCTCGGCGGAGGCTGCGAACTTGCAATGGCTTGTCATATGCGGATTGCAACGGAGAACTCGAAATTTGGACAACCTGAAGTAAATCTTGGCCTGATTCCCGGCTATGGCGGAACGCAACGACTTACACAACTGGTCGGAAGAGGAAAAGCCCTCGAATTACTGTTAACGGGAGACATGATATCGGCGCAGGATGCGAAAGCACTGGGACTTGTAAACCATGTTGTGCCCACAAAAGAAGAGCTCTTGCCCCTGGCACAAAAAATTCTTGACAAGATCTCGAAAAAAGGACCGGTGGCAGTACGATATGTGATTGAAAGTGTGAATGCTGGCTTTGCATTCGAAGATGCGGGTTATGCTTCCGAAGCAGACAATTTTTCGAAATGCACAACAACTGCCGATTTTAAAGAAGGTACATCAGCATTCATTGAAAAACGCCAACCGAACTTCAAGGGAGAATAGGTGGGCAAGCTAAAAAGACTCGCGGGCGAGACTGTCCTTTATGGTTTAGGAAGCATCCTTCCACGTTTTCTCAATTTCCTTCTCGTTTACCTTCACACCAGTGTTTTTGGTGCAT
>DASPJN010000188.1:0-7670 GCA_035628595.1 Chryseosolibacter sp. | reverse complement strand
CTTCCCATTCCGAACAGAGCAGTTAAGCCCGCCAGCGCTGATGGTACTAGGATAACACCCGGGAGAGTAAGTCGTTGCCTATCTTTTATTAATCAAAAAGCCTTCGAGAAATCGAGGGCTTTTTTGTTTTGTCCGGGTCAGAGAAATTTTGGCGTCGGCGACTAGCCATTGGCCTTGGCCGTTAGCTGGTATGTCAAACTTCAAGTTGATAGATATTCATCAGGCAGGTACACTTTTTTCATCGGGGCGAAGGGTTGCCAACTTTTTAGACAAGCTCTGACGAAGTAGAACTTGTTTTTTGCAGACCCACCCTGGGCGTTTTGTAAAGGTTGAAGCGTAAAACATCTATCAGATGCGCTCATTTCTTTCGCTTTCCATCCGATGGCTCTATCTTCACGATTCCAAAGTATCGAATGAAAAAAGGTATTCTCCTAATTGTTTTTCTTATCGCCGTGGCTGCGGGAGGGTACTACCTTTACAAAAGATATTTTGCTAAAATCGAGATTACAGTTCATTCGCTTGTACCAGCCAACGCAATTCTCGCGTATGAACCAGGTGACTGTAAAGAATGCAGCGCCGCTTTTCGATCTTCTGCATTGTGGAAGCTCCTTACGACCGGCGCGGAGCATTTTAAGAACGAGACAGATTCTGCCTTTAACTCCATCCGGCAACTCCATTCAACTTCAATATCGCTTCATGTTACCAGTAAAGACAATTACAACTTAATCTTTTATCTACGTCAATCTGATGTGCCTGATAAATTCATCGAAGGTTTCGTCAAGAAAGGAGAATACAGCAATCGCTCTTTCAAGGGCGTTGTTATAAGTGAACTGAAGTCCGAACAAGTTCTTTTTTCATGGATCACTTTAGGTAATTATCTAATCTGCACGTCTACACCCTTCTTAATCGAGGACGTTATCAGGACTTATAACAAAGAGCGTCCAACCTTCTTTTCGCAAAATGCGTCACGCAAATCAATGCTTCAAACTGTAAGCAATGACGCCGGGGATATTCATATCCAGTTCGATGCCGTAGCGCATTTTATGAACCTCTTTGTTTCAAACGGAATCACCAAACCAGTTGCAGGATACGCGCGGCTTGATGTGAAAACTGAAGGTGATAATATTATCCTAAATGGATTTACTGCGGACAGCACCAGTGATAAATCGCATTTGTCCATTTTAAAACAACAATCTCCAGTCCCGTTCGAATTAAAGCAGTACATCTCCAATAAAACCATCGCTGTAAAAACGATTGGCGTGAGTAATGGAAATGCGCTCTATCAAAATTTAAGTCGATATCAAAATGAAAATGAAATCGCCGGGCCCGACAGTCTTCGTAAAATATTCGATCAAAATAATATTTCAACACAAAAACTATTTTCGGAGATAGGAGGACACATCTCGACGTGCTGGTTTGAATCACATCAATCACGTCGCTTCGGAAATGTTTTGCTTATTGAGACAAAAAATACAACGGTATGGACAGACGCAATGGATAAAATATCAGCTAAGCTAAGTGTTGATTCTGTTTTCGCAGAAAGCTTCGGCGACCATCGCATTGGAAAACTTCCATTTCATAATTTCCCAGGCAAATTATTGGCTCCCCTGATCCCACGAGCAGCGACCACCTATTACACTTCCGTTGATAATGTAATCGTGATATCCGAAAACCTCGCTGATCTCAAACTTTTCCTTTCAGATATCGATAGCGGCGAGACCTGGGGCAAATCTATTGCAATCAATCAATTCCTACGATCCACTTTCCTCGAATCGACCTTGAGCTGGTTTGTTGATGTTCCTCGTACACTTGACCTCCTTTCATACAGTATCAAACCTCAGTGGAAAAATTTTTTCAAGGAGAATCGGCATTTATTTCGTTCTGTCGGACGAGCTTCTTTTCAATTCAGCCATTTAAATACAAACTTCTATACGCAACTCTTTGTCGAAACGGAGGAAACACCGAATGACCGCTCAGTGTCGCGTGAATATCAGTCTAATTTTACGGCTCCAATTACAGCATTGCACGCCGTAAAAAGTCATGTCAACAGGGCAGATGAAATTCTCATCCAGGATTCAACTGGTGCTTTAAGTTTAATTTCACCGGAAGGTGTCGTTCAATGGTCTGTTCCTCTACCGGGACTGATAACCAGTGAAGTGACACAAATCGATTTCTTTTCAAACGGAAAGCTCCAATATTTTTTCACTACAAAGTCGCGACTTCATCTTATTGATCGTACCGGAAAAGACGTTGCACCATTCCCGGTTGAAGTATTCGGCTCTGACATCGAACATGCGAGTGTTGTGGACTACGATAACAGTAAGAAATATCGTTTCCTCATCGGGGAGACGAATGGAGATGTTTTGATGTATGACAGAGAGGGACGAGAACTGGAAGGTTGGAATCCAAAACATTTCGATGACCAGCTACATCGCCCTGCGCGCCACTCCAGAATTCTTGGCAGAGACTACATAATCGCCATTACGAAAGGTGGCGAATTGTTCATTACAAACAGGCGTGGAGAGAACGTAAAGAACTTCCCCATCAAGCTGGGTACAAAAGCTAACGGCGATTATTTTGTTGACGTGGGCGGCAACGTTAAGGATACACGTGTTGTCATTGTCACCGATGATGGCTATAAGATCAAGATTGACTTGGAGGGGAGGGTTGTAAGCAAAGAGGCGCTATTAAAGACTTCTGTACTGACGAACTTTTCACTTGTAAATGAAAAGACTTCGAAATCGTATGTGATTCTTCAACACGACAAAGAAAATTGCAACATCCTGGATGAAAATGGTAAGCTGATTGTATCTGCCGGCCCCGGAATTAATAATCCGAAAGTATCATACTATGATTTTGGCGCAGGCCGGTCGTACTTTGTAATCACCGATCCTGTTCAAATTCTTACGTATGTTTATAACGGGCAGGGACAGTTGGTTGTAACTCCGCCATTTGATGCGCATGATATAGTGATACGCCCTTTACAAGGGGATGAGCTTCGAATCTTCATGGCCCAAGACAAAGCACTACGCATCCAAAATATTCTCCCCTAGTTAGATCGTTTCGATAAACTCTTCGATCGCGCCATAAATGAATAACAATTGCGTTTCGGTGATGACGTATGGAGGCAAAACGTAAATTACGTTCCCGAGTGGACGCAACAAGATTCCCTTGTTTAAGAAATGACTGTAAATCTTTTTTCGGAGCTTATTATCGTAAGAGGTACCGTCAGGAGTCGACAGCTCAATCGCGCAGATTGTGCCCAAATGTCTGGCGGATACAACTTTCGGATGTTGCTTCATTTTGCTGATGAACATGTCGTGGCTGCGGTTTATCATCTCGATATTTTCCTGGCACTTCTCCGTCAACAGCAAATCAAAGCTTGTGTTCGCCACTGCGCATGAGAGTGGGTTTCCTGTGAATGAATGACCATGAAAGAATGTCTTATAAAAATCGTTTGTATTAAATGCACTAACGATTCTTTCAGAACAAGCCGTTACACCAAGTGGCATCGTTCCACCGGTAAGACCTTTTGATAAAGTAATGATATCAGGCTTATTGCCAGGGTGATCTGATGCAAACATTTTTCCGGTGCGATAAAAACCTGTCATCACTTCGTCAGCGATGCAAATCACATTGTGTTTTTGTGCGATGGAAATTAATTCATCGAGGATGTCTTTCGAATACATTCTCATGCCCGCGGCACCTTGAATTAATGGCTCATAAATAAAAGCTGCCGGCGCGTCAGCTTTTAGTAATCTCTCAAATTGTTCAAAAAGAAAATGACGATTTTGCTCAGTAGGGAAATCAATAAAATTACTTTCAAAAAGATGTTCATTAAATGGTGCGGAAAAGATGCTCCGCTCACCGACAGACATTGAACCAAAGGTGTCACCATGATATGCGCCATCGACCGCGATAATTTTTTTACGTGGTTTTCCAATGTTAGACCAATATTGAATTGCCATTTTTATGGCGACTTCGACTGCAGTGCTTCCGTTGTCAGAAAAGAATATTTTATCAAAATGATCAGGTAATACAGATAATAGTTTTTCCGAAAGAGTCACAGCCGGTTTATGCGTGAAACCAGCGAAGATCACATGTTCAAGGGTCGTCGCCTGATTGAATAACGCGTTTGCAATTTCCGGGTGTGCGTGTCCGTGAATGTTTACCCACCATGAAGAGACTGCATCGATAATTTCTTTGCCGTCATCTGTGAAGAGTGACACGCCTTTCGCTGACGTAATGACGAATGGCCGGTCAGCGTCAACCAATGGGGTAAAGGGATGCCAGATATTCTGACGATCAAGTTCACTGATTGTGTTCATCTTAGATTTTTCCTTATGAGATCCGCATACCTAACCACAACACTTTTATCAATCGTCGGTTGTCTATCGATATGCAGTAAGCATGGTAGCTTCGTGTGTTGAAGAATAACTTGTTCGCTGTCGGGATTTGAGATACCATTAAAGATTATACCTGCTATTTGAATATTTCGGGAGCGTAATGCTTCAACAGAAAGTAATGTATGATTGATGCTGCCTAGATAAAGATCGGCAACGAGCATTACACGTACATTAAATTCTTTGATCAGATCAATCACGAAGAATGATTCGTTTAGCGGCACAAGGCATCCACCCGCACCCTCAATGATCAATGGTCGTGATGTCGCTGGAATGACAAACTTAGTTTTATCAATCTTAACCCCATCGATTCTCGCAGACATGTGCGGTGAGGCAGGCGTATTCAACAAGTAAGCTTCAGCGTGAAACTTTGTAACGTTGTTAGTCACTAAAGATTGGACGGTATCGGTGTCCCGAGGCAAACCTGCCTGAACTGGTTTCCAATAGTCTGCCTGCAATGCCTCGCACAGAATCGCTGAGACGAGAGTTTTACCGCTATCGGTGTCGATGCCGGTTACAAAATATTTCATAAGTCGCCTTTGTACTTAATAAGCCTGTTCGTGAGTTCAAGAATCTCTTCCGTTGTATTATGCAGATGAAGTGTAATCCTGATTCTTTCTTTTCCAACCGGAACTGTGGGTGCTAGGATGGGACGAACATCAAAGCCTGCGCCTTGCAAATATTCACAAGCTTTCTTCACGTTGCTATTACCGGGAAACATCACCGTTTGTATAGGAGTCAGTTTGTTCGGCCCAAGGACGCTTGCGTGTTTAACAAACGCCGCGATCCTGTCATGAAGGGTTTGTTGTTGTGCTTCATCGATAAAATCGAATGCGCATTCGACAGATGCGAGACTATGAAGTGAAGGCGCTGTTGTGTAAATGAAAGGTCTTGCAAAATTGACAATGTGTTGTTTCAGTTTATTGGACCCGACAACACACGCTCCGTGAATACCCATTGCTTTTCCAAAAGTGTATACGCGGATGTCGATATAATTTTGGAGTTCCATCGAGGCGATCATTCCGCTGCCACCCTGCCCGCAAATGCCAGTACTATGGGCTTCATCCACGATTAAATAAAATCCGAGTTTATTTTTCAAGTGCACCAATTCCTGAAGGGGACAGACATCGCCGTCCATCGAATAGATTGATTCCACAACGACAAACACATTACCTTCTGCATTTCGGATTTTCGATTCGAGATCGTTCAAGTCGTTGTGACGGAATGAAAATCGTTTGGCATGACTAAGCCGTGCACCGTCTTTTAATGATGCATGGGAAAGCTCATCGTAAATTATCGTGTCTCCCTTTTGAGGAATGCTTGACAATATGGCAAGGTTGGCGCTATACCCGGAATTGAAAATAATTGCTGACTCCGCCAAAAAAATATGAGCAAGCTTTGTTTCTACCTGCACAATGTAGTCGCTATTTCCGGAAAGTAGACGAGATCCGGTGGACCCATTTTGAACAGGAAACGATTCAATTTTCGTAGCGATCTTCGTTTTAAGTTCTGGTGAGCGCGCGAGACTCAGGTAGTCGTTAGAAACAAAATCAATAAGATTGCTTGATGTGGAAAGAGACCTTAGATTGTTTTCCCGCTCTCGTCTCTTAAGATTTGAGGATAGAATAGCATCCAGTGAATCCACGCGAAATTATTTACCTCTCGTTTTTTCAAGAACGTCCCACATCGCATCCGGAATTTGTTCGAGGTGGCTGAATTCCCCTCCGCTTTTTAGCCATTCTCCACCATCAATGGTAATGACTTCGCCGTTGATGTAAGCTGAGTAGTCGGAAATAAGATACGCAGCCAGGTTAGCAAGTTCCTGGTGTTCTCCAACTCTCTTTAATGGGATGCGTTCTGCAGGATCAAACTTTTTAACAAGTTCTCCCGGAAGTAATCGACTCCACGCGCCTTCGGTAGGGAAGGGCCCTGGTGCTATGGCGTTACTTCTGATCTTGAACTTAGCCCACTCAACTGCCAATGAACGTGTAAGCGCGAGCACACCTGCCTTGCCACAAGCTGAAGGCACGACATAACCGGATCCGGTCCAGGCATATGTTGTTACGATATTAAGAAATGTACCTGGCTGTTTTTTGTTTATCCAATGTTTTCCCGCTGCCAGAGTCATGTAGTAAGTACCCTTCAATACAATATCAACAACAATATCAAACGCGCGGTGCGATAACCGCTCAGTCGGGCTGATAAAATTACCCGCAGCGTTGTTGACTACTCCGTCGATGCGACCGAATTCAGCCTCTGTGGTTTTTAGAACATTTTCGATTTCCTCGTACTTCCGCACGTCACAGGTGATCGGAAGTACTTTCCCTCCTGTTTCCTTACTCAATTCAGAAGCGCTTTTGTCGAGCACTTCTTTTTTTCTGCTGGTGATCACAAGATTTGCGCCGAGTTCCAGGAAGTATTTTCCCATGGAACGGCCCAATCCAGTTCCGCCTCCGGTGATGATATATGTTTTGCCTTTAAGTGCTTCGGGATGTAACATTCCAGCCATACCTTCTGATTTAGTCGATTTAAATATAAGGCAAAACGTCGCATTTATTATTTAATTTAGCCACCGAAATCTACTATATGAAAAGATCATTATGGGCGATTCTACCTTGCCTTTTTGTTTTCTCCTCCTGCATCGTATCAAAAAAGAAGTTCGATAATCTGCTTGCGCAAAAGGTCAGATTAGAAGCAGACCTTGCGGACAAAGACACAGCATTACGGAATGCAAACAGAGAGTCAGATACACTGCATGCTCAATTGACGAGGTTAAAAGAAGATACTACGAATCTTGGCATCGACTACAGGATGTGTCATGCAAAGCTGGCATCCCTGGAAAAGGAACATGAACAGATGAATACTGTTTACAATAACCTCTTGAGCAACAGTGGAAAAATGAATAAGGATCTTGTGCAGCAGCATGAACAACTTTTGGAAATACAGAACAGTCTGGATAAGACGCGAAGGATGAATGACTCACTGAGTACGAGTCTGGCCGAACGGGAAAAAAAGGTACAGGAACTGGAACAGGTGATGGCAAATAAAGATTCTGCTGTTCAGGAGTTGAAGCAAAAAATCAGCGGCGCCTTACTTAACTTTAAAGAGAACGATATCAGCGTGAATGTGAAAAATGGAAAGGTGTACGTGTCGCTGGCAGAGCAATTATTATTTCAGTCTGGCAGTGTTGATGTCGACTCGAAGGGTGTTACTGCCTTACAGCAATTGGCAAAAGCGATCAAGGATCAGCGTGACATCAATATTATG
>DASPJN010000187.1:0-2753 GCA_035628595.1 Chryseosolibacter sp. | reverse complement strand
TTCAGATTTGGAGGAAGCAGCGTCGTCAGTTTATGGGCAAGTAGGTTTGGCGATGACTGAATGTACTCCCCAAACACCATCACGTGAAGATGTTTATCGACCTGTGCTTTGATTGCTTCAACAACACGTGGATGCCTATGGCCGATCACGCTTACGGCAATGCCGGAAATCAAGTCCGCGTATCGCTTTCCATCCGGGCCATACAGGTAAATTCCTTCGGCTTTTTCAATTGGGATCTGCAATGGAAATGGCGACGTCTGGGCTATTTTGTTGAGGAAGATTTCTTCACTAAAGTTCATTTTGTAAATCTAATGATTCTTTTACCATAGATTACATCAGAACTTTTGGAAAAAAGAAAGCCTCCCTTCGGGAGGCTTCTAAACTAATCAACCTTCAACTTTTATCTTAAATCACATGAAAATCTATTGTGGATATACCGCTTGCTGTCATCGAATTACTTGTAAATTCTTCTTGTACAGACACACGGTCTGCAGGGACGCCCATGCGATACATTAACGTACGGATCTCCTCCAGTTGTTCGCGGGTGAGATCGAAGGAGTCAGACTTGCCCTGGTTGTTTTTAATTACAATGTTTCTTCCGTGGCGGGCAAACTCGACAGCAATGAGCAAAGGATTGATGTCGACCGCAGCCAGACGCTTCTCCGTGACTTTAAAAACCAATGGCGCGATTTCAAAGTCACTGGTATCATTTTCCTGAATGTTGACTGCAACCATTTCACGGACGAATGATAATTGCAGGGAGGTGATGGCAGAGATATCGCTTTCGGCGATGATCGTACTTTGATTATTCGTTTCGGTTGAAGCGTAAAAATTCGCGCGGGCGCGGTTCTTCTTTTTGTAGGGAAGCTTCGTTTTCTTCTTCTCGCTTTTTTCTTTATTCTCAGATGTGCTTTGTGCGTTTACGGAAACCGAAACAAGTACACCGACAATGACAGTTAACATCAGGATCAGGAACTGACGTAGCGGGGAATTCGATTTTGATCGATTAGTATCCTTGTAGTTGAGTCTTTGGATTCGTGCCATCTTCCTGGAGCGTTTGATGATTCAAAGTTCGTCTCAACGGGAAGGGAATGCTTTCAAAATAGGCCACAAAACCTACATCGGTAGTTTACAACGAAAAATCAGAACCAGGGCAAGATTCCAGCCGGCAGTTACTTTTCCGGGCTTTCGTATTTTTTTATCAGTGACAGAAAGTCCTGAATGACATCGTTCGGTACGGTGACGGATAGGTGATATTGTTCGATTTCCCATTCATTGCCGTTGCGTCGAAGCACGCCGGATCCCCTGCAAACACCCATCCACGTATTCAAAAGCTCTGAAAACCATACAAGCTTTCCGTCGCTGCTGAAATGCAGGTCGCGGTCGTACGGTTTAAAATCCCAGGCCTTTCCCTTTCGAAAATAAGGCATCGCGAACCGCATAAATTCGTTCTTCGTCCACCGCTCTGACGCATCGGTGCCAATATAAATGCTGCTGTCGCCCATGGCACCGAAAAAGCCGGAGCTATCCGCTTTCGCTGCCGCAACATGCCATGAATCCAGAAATTCGTTTACTTGTTTTGTGGTGTCATTTGTATTCAATGCACGGCGATCAGGATCTGGTAAACCTAACCTGCTTTCGGTGAAGAGGAATGAATGCAGAACAATTAGTAATGATATTTTCATGACATGGATTTAGCTGCTCAATTTAACAAAAAGAGTCTTCCTGATTCATGAAACTGTTGACATACTATTTAGCTTTGTCGTTCCAAATGTACTGCATGCGTTACTCATTCTTATTATTCTTTGGATTACTGATTTTTTTCGCCTGCTCCGAAAGCAAAGAAACGCGTATCCAACGCTTTCTTGCGCAGGGAAATGATATGGTTAAAAAACAGAATTATGAGGAGGCGGTTAATTTTTATGAAGGCGCACTTCAGCTCGATTCGTGCTTCGTTGACGCGTGGAATAATCTTGGAACGCTTTACTTCGAAAAGAAAGATTACGCACGGGCTGTGCAGCATTATTCCCGCGCAGTCAAATGCAATCCTGACTATTTACAGGCGTACATCAACCGCGTAAATGTGTATTATGAATCGAATGAGCTTTTTAGTGCGCTCAAGGATCTGGAACGCATCGAGCAAATTAAGCCGGATACAATGGTTGTGTATTTTCTGCGAGGTTTGGTATTGACAAAAATGAGGAAGTATGATGAAGCGAAAAAGAATTTCGATGAAGCACTGCTGTTCGACGGAAACAATCAGGACCTGGTGATAAACCTGGCCTCTATACACTATTATCAACGAAACTACGATTCCGCGCGTCTCCTTCTTAGTAAGATCACCGAAAACCCGTTGGCGGATCCAAATGCATGGAACACACTGGCGTTGATCGAAGCTGAGTCGGGTAACCACGATCAGGCGCTTGAAAATATTAACATCGCTTTAAAGCGAAGCCCGCGCAATCCATTCTACCTGAACAATCGCGGATACATTTACCTGCTGAAATGGGAGCTGAACAAAGCGATTGCTGATATCAACGAAAGCATCACCATCGATCCATATAACGCGTGGGCCTACAGAAACAAAGGTATCTATTACACGTTTGCATCTTCTTATGATGAGGCTATCGCGATGTTTGAGCGCGCGATCAAAGCAGATCCTTACGTTGGCTCAATCAATTTTTATCTTGGCGAAGCGTATTGGGAAAAGGGCGACAGGAAAGCGGCCTGCAGTTTTTACGCGAAGTCGCTTG
>DASPJN010000186.1:0-8960 GCA_035628595.1 Chryseosolibacter sp. | reverse complement strand
GGGCGCTATACATCAGCGCGGGGCAACGCCCCTCGCGTTTTTTGTTCAACACGTGTGGTCGACTATACTTCAGTCAAGGAACGCGTTCTTCGAAACGCCTCCACTTAGTAGGCGGGTGCGTGCGATTTTGCTTGCACATTTCATAGCCTCGGGATTCGCACCCTGCTGGCCGGCGCACATGCCATGCTCAGAATACCTGTCTTAAAGCAAAGTGTGAGTGAGTCATCGTTTCAAATCAGCATCAATCCGTCCTTAAGCTCTTTGTCGGATTGGCACTCGCTGCAGCGATCACCTGGTATCCCACAGTAAGTGCCATTGCGACAACGGTGAATACCAACGCAAGTATGAAGAATGACGGGGCGATATCAATCCGGTAAGCAAAGCCATCCAGCCATTGGTTCATTGCGAAAAAAGCAAGTGGTGCGCCTATGAGATATCCAATGATGATCAGCAGAATAAACTCGCGGCTGAAGAGGCCGACAATATTGGTAACTGATGCACCCACAACTTTTCGGATGCCGATTTCCTTAGCACGCTGTTGCGCCATGAACGAACATAGGCCCAGCAATCCTAAGCAGGCCACGAAAATGGTTAAGCCCGCGAAAAATGTCAGTAGCACGTTCAGTACTTTTTCGCTCTTATACAGACTGTCGAAATTCTGATCGAGGAACGAATAATCAAAAGCATAACCTGGTACCACTTCCTCCCAGCGTTGCTGCATCCATGGTATCAATGTTTTCGCTTGCGACATATCGACCCTGGCAAATGCATAAAAACCATTTCGGGCAAACGCAATTACCGTGGGCGGGACAGTTTCTCTCACAGACATATTGTGAAAGTCGCGCGTCACACCGATGACGCGAAATGTGGGTCCATTATTAAAGTCGGGGAATTGTACTTCGCGGTTAAGCGCGTCCGCTGGATCTGAAAATCCGAGGCGACGCATCGCTGTTTCGTTTATGATAAGTGTATTCAAAGTGTCACTCGGGTTCTCGGAAGTAATGTCCTTTCCGGCCAGCATCTTAATTCCCAACGTTTCAATGAAATCATCGTCGCAGAAATAGTTCTGTGCCTGGATGACTTCGTCCGATCCGGTGTTTACTCCTTTGATGCGCGATTGAAAAACCAGCGACGCGGGCGCACTGAAAGACGCAGATACGCTTTTTACTGCCGGATTTGAAAGTAGCACCGATTTAAGTGTCCTGAACGCATTGATGGGAACAGGATCCGTCAGTTGAATCACGACGACCTGATCCTTTGCCAGACCAAGGTCTTTCGACTCCATAAATCGCATTTGGTTATACACTACTAATGTGGATATGATCAGAAATGCTGAGATGCTGAACTGGAAAACAATGAGCGCTTTGCGAAGCATGGTCTTGCCACCGGTACCACCGGCCTGACTTGCCTTCAGCACCAAGGCCGGACGCACCGAACTGAGGATTAACGCCGGGTAACTTCCAGATAGAATAATTGTGAGAAGCACTGCAATGATGATAAGTGATGCAAGCCGCCAATCCAACAGGAACGAAAAGCTGAGTGATTTACCTGCCAGCGAATTGAACGTGGGCAACGCCAGGTAAACGGCAATGGTAGCGAGCAGTAGGGCGCTGACAACCATCAGAGCCGTTTCGCCAAGGAACTGGGTGACGAGTGCAGGTTTCTCCGCGCCAAGCGTTTTTCGTACACCGACTTCTTTCAGACGTTTTACAGATCGCGCCGTAGCCATGTTGATAAAGTTGGCGCATGCAATGAGGATGATGAACACGCCAATGCTCATGAAAAAATTCACGAGCACTGCCGAGCCGTTCGGTTCTATTTCATTTTCGAGATTAGAGTGTAAATGAATGTCTCTTGCTGGTTGCAGGAAAGTTTTGAACGTTCCGTTCTGCCGGAACCTTGGTGGTGTTATGCTTTCGATGAATGGTGCGATCTTAGCCTCCAGTTGTTCAGGGTCCGCATTTTCCTTTAGTCGGATGTAGTCATACGTAAATGGGAAAACGCCCTCTGGTACATTGAATCCATAGTACCGTGTGCTGTCCAGGTCTTCGAGATTGGCAATGAAATCGAAATGAAAATGTGTGTTGGATGGCATGTCCTGCATGACACCAGTTACCTGATACATGTTTACCTTATCCAGCATCAGATTTTTGCCGATAGGATCCTCGCTTCCGAAATACTTTTTGGCCATCGACTCATTGATGACCACTTTCGCTTTACCAACAAGCGCTTTCGATGCGTTCCCCTTGAGAAGGTCGATGTTAAAGAACGCGAAGACGTTGCTATCTGCGAATACCCATCGGCGTTCTGCAAAGTTGATGTTACGTTCCTCATTGGTCACCATCCACGTTTGTCTCGGAGGCTTTACTCTCACCGTTGCTTCTATTTCCGGGAACTCCCGTTCCAGCAGGCGCGTCCATATCGGTGGCGTTTGCGCATTGTATGTTGTCGTTTCGCCGGTGTGAACTTCAAGCGCGAGGCGATGAACACGGGAAGAGTATTGCTCATCAAAACTCTTTTCATGAACAACGAACATCATGATGAGAATAAAGCAGAAAAAGCCGAAGCCCAGACTGAGCATGTTGATGGCGGAGTAAGCCTTGTAGCGAACAAAATTCCGGTAGGCAGTGAGAAGGTAGCTGGCGATCATTGATTAAAAGATTGGCGTTTGTTGATTTTGATTATACACAAGATACGACTAAGTGAGCATCTATTTACTGTCCTGTACATAAGCGGTTGTTTCCTGTTTGTTCTTTCGCGAAAAACTGTGGGGGAGGGCGGTCATAGAAACAATGCCAGCGAAGTGGTTAGTCGTTGGTTTCAGCAGTGTTTGCAATTGCCTTTCGGGTGAATACCGCAATCAACGGCACCGGCGTTTTTTTCAGTGGGCTTGGGTGGGTACTTTCTTTGACTTGTCCGAATGTAATACGCCCCGTATGAAATTTCGGCGGAGGTTTGTATTTACGGAAATAGGGATCTGACCATTGTATTTCTATCGAAAAAGTCACCGTTGGAGAAGTGGTTCAGATCGGTGATGTGGATTTATCGATAACAAATCCTGTGGGTCGTGCAAATCCCATCCTAAAAACTTTATCTTAGTAAAATGAACCCTGCTCTTAAACTGCTATTCATTGCGCTGATCTTCTCTTCCGTTTCAAATGTCGTAGCACAGGATCTCTACACCGCCCGCGGTTATTGGGAAGAATATTCCAGGACAACATATCAGTCGATAAAAATGAAACAATCCCGCGCCGACTCGTTGCAGGCAGATGAGTCGACGTACCTGCGGGACTATGAGCTGTATCTGCAATCTTATTTTGAAAAGCTTACGCCGGAGGAAAAACAGCAGTTTGCATCAAAAAAGGAGGAGTGGGACCGCGAAATCATTAATGCCGGGCAAGTCAATGTAACAGACACAACGCCGCAGGAAGATTTCGAATGGCGGACGCGCGATAGGCTGCTCAATCTTTTTTACGGTATTTATTACGGGGCGACCATTGTTGCAATTACCGACTCGAAAGATGCTGCCATTGTCGGCATTCCTTTGATCACGGGTGGTGCATGGCTCATGGGTCCTGTCATTAATCCTAACAAGTATGATGGGATCTCACAGACAACGATCCGGGCAAGTAATACCGGAAAATTTCTGGGATTGTTTTACGGTGTGTCTCTCGGACTGGCACTTACAGGTGATGACGTGGATGGGGAGTTGATCTCTGTTTTATCTTCAGTGGGAAGCATTGGTTTGGGAGAGGTCGGGTTCCAGCTTCAGAAGCGAGGAAAAATTTCGGAAGGTCGCATAGAAATGATTCGTCATTATGGCTTTCTCGGTCCATGGATTGGCGCGACGATCAATCTTGCCGCTGCGAATGATCCTTCCAATTCTTCGATAGGTTTTTCGTTGCTGGCCGGTGGAATTGGTGGACTGGCGATCGGCGACCGTGCCGCTAAGGCTTATGATTATACGCGCGGCGATGTGGATGTGATCAGCTCACTTACGTGGATATCAACTGGCCTTGGATTCACGGCAGTTGCGACAGCACTCGATGAAAGTAGTTCGAATGGACTCATCCTTATTCCTGCGCTCGGCTCCATCGCGGGAACTGTGATCGGTCAGAAAATGGTGCGCGGTATACAACTCACGCGTAAGCAGGGCAGCGTGATCAATCTTGCGGCGGGCGGTTCAGCACTTATCGGTCTCGGTATTCTAACCATCGCCGAAGCGGAAGGCGCAGGTGTATGGTTTGGTGTTCCATCAGCGCTTGCGTTGGTTGCCCACCAGGTAAGCTTTTCAGCTTTCAAGAAAAAGAACCTGATGCGACAGATTCAAAGTTCGCATCGTAGAAGCAATATCAGATTGTCGCTGAAAGTGATGCCTGAAAACTATTTCATCAACACTCAGATTGGTTCTCGCGAGCGGTCGTTTTCAACTGTTGCGATGAATCCTGCCCTTGTCAGTAATCCGGTCGTATCGTTAAAGTTGTCAATTAAATAATTGACCCGTAGCCTTGGCCGTTGCATACAGCGGCTGAACTGTCTCCACCCTTATTTCTTAATATCAGGTTTTCCCTGATTGCTTACGTTGTCTTGTTCACCAACTTTGCAACTTAAAAGGTCTGAGTATGAGAAATGGACGTCGGGTTGTTGACGGAGAGGTAGAGGCGCCGTGTCTGGAGAACCGTCGCTTTACGTTGGTATTGATGATTTTGCCCTTACTCGTTGTGATGTTGATTGCATTGATTGTTTATGTCAGGAATTTTTTCTTTACAACCGCTCCGGTCAGCAAAGCAAAAGATAACGTTATAGAGTCGGCTGGTTTGTCGGACGACAACAAACTGGAGTTGGCAGCACGGAATTAGATAGATCGCTTAGGTCTGAAGGTTGCTGCCTCAGTAGTGGTAGCCATTGTAGCCGTCGCCTGCCGCAAGTCTGTGATCATCGAACATGGCATCCAGAAGCTCAAACCAGTTTTCAACTTTTCCGTTGCCACCTGTTGCACCATCTGCACACCACATAAGATTCCCGTATGAATTCGTGGATCTGAACATCTTCGGAGAATAAAATTTTTGTTCAGCCCAGTGAATCTTGTTTGAATACGGATACAATTCCTTCCCGAATGGGAAAAATATGTAGACACCATTTTGCCCATTAACGAAATGGTCGGTTGGTTTAAGAAAATTTCCGCCTGTGGCGTAAAAGGATTGAACAACAAGTTCATCGATCGCGGTAAGAATATCATCAACTGCTGTATTGTCGACTGGGTTGTGATCTTTCAATTGACGGAATAGATCAAACGCGTCGAAGTAGGGAATACGCATCCGGTAATATGAAGCGTTGGCTGCGTCGAATGTCGGTAGGTATTCAATTGTTTTTGTCTGCGCGTCCTTCAACACCTTCCTATGGCTATCTATTGAATTAGCTTTGATATATGAATCGATGGCTGACTTAACTTTCCCGGCTTTGCTAAGATCAAAGAAACCCCATGAGCACCACGGCTGGCTATTGTAAATTTCTTCAATAAGAAGATTGCCGAAATCTTCCGGCGACATTTTGGTAGGATCGATCTTTTTTTGAGCACCGCTCTTCGACAACCGGTTAAAGATGGAGGCATAGTCCCATGGAGCAGAGACGGGCGCTGAAGCCACGAGGTAGTTGGCGCCGAATTTATTTTTCTGAGGACGCCATTGATAAGCCACTTCAATGCCAGCCATTGAACACACATCCATCGCGATTAAGGAAACAGATTCTTGTGCCGTTAATACGTCAGTGATCTCTGCCGGATACAATGCATCGCGATCACTCTCGATGTCAGCAGAAAATGAAATACCATCACCGTGTGAGTATACGAAGAGCGCATAATGACTTGCCGGGTAATATTTCTTTCCGAACATAATGAATCGTTTCAATGTATTAGCATCGCCCATATTGGCATCGTGGACTGATGTGTTTGTGATCTCCGGAAGCAGTTCCCTGCCGGAAACACGTCGGAAATTTTGTTCAGTTATTTCGTACAGACGCGTGTCTGTGAAATCTTCGCCAAATGTGTTGGCGTCTGACGAGAAACCTTCGACCCGGTCGATGAGCGTAATAATGCGATATCCCTGATTATCGCGTGTCGCGTTTTTGATTTCGTTCAGATCCTGCAAAAGTGTTTCTTCGCTCGAGTTGCAACCGGCAGCATAATACAGTATTGTCCAGTTGTGTTGCGCAATAGCTATGTTTACGATCGTCGTTAACGCCACAATGCAAGCAAGAATGAATGACTTTTTCATAGAATCGAATTCCAATCGAATTCTCAAATATTGTCATTAACAATCATGTCTGTGAGGTCTCCTTAAAAAAAAGCCAGATTCGCACATGCGCGTAATAATTCCAATATCGGACGCTCAATGTTCGTGATCGATCTGCTTCCGAATGGTGGCGGCTTCCAATGGTCTGTTGAATCGATTGGTATCAATGTTGTGAGAGAGAGCGAAATTTTAACATGAGCCACTGCCCTTATTGCGATCAGATCGTGAAATCCGGTGGGTTGTACTGTTCGCGCAATGAGAATATTAAAAGCATGGCCGATGTTGATTCTGGCATTCATATCATTCGTGCGAGTCATATTGAAATGCCGGAGCCTCATCTCACGAGACTTTCGCTGAATTTCGACCTGACGGGTGAACTCGGCTTCGAAGTTTCGAAGCGAAGGTATACAGTTAATCCCGGTCGATTTCTTTTACTGAATGCGGGATCTGCGTACCGAAGTTTTCTGGACGCGGACAAGCCGCATACAACCGCTTACATTGTTTTTAAAATAGGATTGGCTGAGCAGGTTTTCCACGCGATGACAAACGATCATGCGTCGTTGCTGGATAACCCGTTCCCTGTGCACACTTCCCAGGTAACATTCACTGAAAAAACCTACGACTGGGAACGCTCATTTCTGTTACGCACCATTGGCTTGCTGAAGAGCATGGAAGAGGGCGCATCCTTTTCCGTCGCTGAACTCGATGACTTTTACGAGTCATTGCTTGTGAAAATGATGCGGGAGCAGTTGAAAGTACACGATATGATGACATCTCTTCATTTTGAAAAGCAAGGTACAAGGACGGAGATTTACACCCGGCTCAATAATGCCCGCGATTTCATCCATGATAATTACTTTAGGAATATATCATTGGCTGATATCGCCACACATGCCTGCCTCTCTGTTCATCATTTCAAAAGATTATTTCGTGACCTTTATCATGTGTCGCCCCATCAATATATTATGTTAGTCCGTCTGCAAAAGGCTTCCACTTTGCTCGTTCATAGCGACTATGCTGTAAACGATATTTGCACGCGCGTTGGCTTTTCCGATGCCTCATCGTTTGTCAGGTTGTTCAAATCAAGAATGGAGGTAACGCCACTCACATACAGAAAAACTTATTCACGCAGGCGGGTTAAGGCAGTCGCCTGATATAGATCGCGATTGTATTCTTCCCGTTGCGCTCCGTTACCTGGCGGTTGAATAACATTTTTTTACCATCAGGCGAAATCTCCGGACGAGCGTCCATGAATGGAGCATTGACAGAAGTAAGTTGCCTGCGGTTGTTGCCATCGGCGTTCATTTCATAAATACGAAAAGTACCCTCCGGGTTTGATGCGTAATAAACTTTCTTTCCGTCTGTTGACCATGTTGGCCAGCCTTCAGCAGCAGGAGATTTTGTGAGATTGCGCGTATTCGTGCCGTTGGCGTCAAGCATCTGGACCTCGTCATTCATGATCGATGACATGCCTGCAAGCAGAATCATTGACTTACCATCAGGTGAGAGGCGGGCACACGTTTCATCATCGGGTGTTTTTGTCAGGCGGCTAACATCAGTTCCGTCAAGATTCATTGTGTAGACGTCGAAATTGGAACGGTCATCGCGCGTTGAGTTAAAGAAGATCCGTTTTCCATCCGGCGTAAAGTAAGGATGAATGTCGCGGCCCGGGCTATTGGTCAGACGCCGGACGTTTGTTCCATCCGCATTCATGGTATAGATCTCTTCATTACCATCACGATCGGACACAAAGCCTATCAGCTTACCATCAGCGGAAGTTGACACGAAGTTGTTATTGTAATTGTCGTTGGATAGATTTTTTTGATTACTCCCATCTTCGTTCATTGAATAGATCTGCCACCTGCCATCCCGATTGGTTTGAAAAATGATCTTGTTGTTGTCTCCCCATCGCGGATAAGCATTCTCGATGAACGGCATTCTGACAATTTCTTTCACTGACGGATCTTCCGGAAATTTCATTTCCGGGATCTGTGTTTTGGCTGCGGCCGGTTTTTGTGTTACCCACCCGACGAACATGCGTACAACTTCATCATTGAATTCCCCCGGATTGGAGGCAGCCTGCTGGAATGTGTTGGCTGTAGACATGCCGTGGTCTGCAAACGGCACTTCGATAAATCTTCCGTTATCTGGATGATAATGATTGACGGTATTGGCAATGTTTTCATGGTCGCCGCGCACAGAAATAAAATCTGAGGCACCCCACATAGCCAGCACGTTACATTTCGTTTCACGCCATAATCCAGGAATATTAATACTGTCCAGTTGTTTCTGGAACGCGTTGCTTCTGATCGTTGTGATCTGAAGCTCACGCTCACATTCGGGAAACGCTGTCAATACTTTCTGAGCATCCTGGTTCATTGCAAAAAAAGCGCCTATACACGTTGCGTAGCCTTTGACAAATTTGTCTGCTTCTACAGGGTCAAGGCCGATTGCTTCTGCCACCGTTCGGCGACTATTGATAATGTATTCGAGGTAATTGGTGCCGATTGCACCATAGACGGCAATGCCTTTTACAGGAATATCTTTCGTGATGATGGGCGCCCACACGCCGCCCATGCTGTGGCCGAAAACATAAACGTGATCTTTGTCGACAGATGGATGCTTCATTAATGTGTTCAAGGCCTCGCGATATCCCTGGCCTTCTGTCAT
>DASPJN010000185.1:0-5518 GCA_035628595.1 Chryseosolibacter sp. | reverse complement strand
ACTTTGCTGATTGTTGCTCGTGTTGCGGACTTCAACCCTCGTTTGAATAAAAACATCTTCAATTCGCTGGGGGATCTTCATCTGCTTTGCCAGGTATGAAGTATACAAGCCATTTTGTTCAGTGCCATCGGAGGCAGTGGCGCCTTCACTTGTAGCAAACGCGATAATGGTACCGCTTGGTGCAGGCATTGCCTTGAAGCCCGCTTCGCCGCCTCGCGTCCATGTCTTGAATGGATTATTCCGGCACGCGTCAAGAATTACAATGTTGATATTGTTGGGATACCGCTCGAATTGTGAAACCAGCCTCCCCACATCCACTGCCTCGAACTGCGCAGCAAGCCTGTCGTCCAGCTTTGCATCAACAGGAATAAGATAATTGCTTCCGTCCAGCTGGATGCCATGACCCGCGTAGAAAAACAACGCGACATTATACTTACCGAGTTCACGACTGAAGTCCAGAATAGATTGCTCCATCTCAACTTTCGTTGCATCGTTCTTTGTAATGACATCAAACCCGAGTTCCTTTAAAGTAGAGACCATCAGGTTGGCATCATTTACAGTGTTCTTTAGTTTTCCGCTGAATTGATAGTCAGCGTTTCCAATGACCAGCGCGAGCCGCCGTTCTGTGGTTTGCGCTTGCGCGGATGGAATTATCAGTGAAGCGCAAATGAAGAGTGCAAAAATAGAAAGCCATTGATGGGGGTGCTTTTTCATGCCATTGCTGTTTGTCTATGGTCCTGACCTGGATAAAGATCAGGCTTTGAAAAAATGGACTGCCTGTTCATTCTTTAATAAAAGATACGAAGTATTTCTTAATTATAATTCTCAATCCACGCCATAATACGCCCGTTTATTCGCTTCTATAAATGTATCTTTTTCCTGGGGTGAAAATGCCTTTAACAATGTGAGCTTGCGCTCCCTTGCAATTGGAATTGTTTCAAAACCCGGAAGGTTCAGTTCTTTCAAATGTACGATCGCGATAAGCCTTTCCTTTTCGAAAATCAGCCTGATCCTGTCCAGCGGCGATGGATCGTTTAACAGGCTCTCGTAGATCATGTAGGTTTTGTACGCCGTGTCGTTCAGCTTTAGCCCGTCAATATATCCAAAGTATTTAAGATGGTCTTGAAACACGTTCAGAGTAAGCTGCTTGTTGGATAAGACAAGCTTGCTGAGCACGGGCTCAACGATCGATTCAGGTTTGATGTTGAATTTGAAAGTATATCCATAGACTTCTCCGTGATACCATTTTGGAATACCGGCACCGCCGCCTCCTGCGTAGCTTGCATCGATGTTTAAATCCTGAAGGGCAACGCCAATCTCCTTTTTTTCGCCATTGTATAATTTCGTTCCTTTTTTTACTATATCATTTTTGTATTGCTCTTCCGTCAATACTATCGAGATCAGTATTTTATACCAGTCATTTTCAAGCTCGCCGACCTCAACTTTGACGTCATCATTGAGCGATAGAATTATTTCTCCTTTTACCTTCGACCTGATATTGGCAGGACCGTCTATTCGTTCAGCGAAAGCCGAGACTGCCGTTAGAAAAACAAACCATGCAATTAGTGTATTCATTTGCGTAAAAGACTTAGTTTAGAATTCGCTGATCAATCCATCTTTGGATAGTTGTTATCCCAGTATTCGTTGTTGTAAGCAACATTTTTCGGATACCACAGTTCCTTGTTGTATTCAAAAGCATTTACATTCTCCACGTCGATTCTATTCAACCGTACTCGATTATTGGTCTTCAATATTTTGTTAGTGCCTTCAACCTTATATGGATGTAGGTAGTCACCATTGGCGGCGTATGGAAAATACTTTCCGTTTTGCTTTTCATAAATGATCTCAGTCCTGTTCTGGTAATCTTTTCCAGATGACGTGGTCACGTGTTTAACTACCGCATAGTCCTTCGATGAAATGTAAAGTACACCTGAAACCTGGTAATTGTATTTAATGATAAATACTGTATCTCCGTCATAAAGTTCTGTTCCGACAAATTGCGGGTCTATCTTTTTGAGGCTCTCGAGCATTACGATCTGATACCGGGAATGACTACTAAAGATGTCATTGAACGCAACTTCCCACATTGGCCATTGACTAAGCCCATGTGTCTTTTCTTTCATGTAATATTCATCGCTTTCTCGCTTGTGTAAAATTCTGTAATTCTTCTTAGCGGCCTTGTAGTAGCCTTGATAATAGCTCTCGAAGACACTTTCGACCGTGAATGACCTATTGCTAGTTGTATCCGTAGTGGTATTGATTGAGTAAAACTCCATGTTAAAAGGAGTCTGAATATAATTATTCGGAATACTGTCAATGACGTGTTGAAGTATCTCGACTGCATCCGGCGCGTTTGCTTCAATAAGTACCTCGTTAAGAAACTGGACTTCAGGCGTGAGTTTGATCGTCGTTTTTTCCATCAGCGACCTGGCTGATACGTACGTCGTTTTAAAGCCGATGCATGAGATTTTAACGTTGTTGTCTGAAACACTGGAATCAATCTTCAAGAACCATTTCCCGTCGATGTCGGACGCGGTTCCGGAAGTCGTGCCCTCAAGTGTGATGTGCGCAAACGATACAGGTTCGTTCGTTTTTTCGTTTAAGATTATTCCTTTATAAAAATATTTATCATGAATATTGTCGTCTGATGAATTGAAGTAAAGAATTCCATCAACAGCTTCGTGCCAGTCCCCTGATGCCGGACTTCCCAACGATAAGCTTTCAAAACTTTTATTCATGACAGATTTCGGGATCCATGCAAGTGCTATTTCTTTTTCCGCCAGTTCTGCTTCAATTGAATTTGGAATGTTGTTGTTTGTTGTCACTGCCAGGAAAAATACTTTGTCTCCCAATTCTTGTTTAAGACGATAACCCATTGGGACGAATTTGATGGAGTCTTCTGAGTCGAAATTTAAGTTCCCTATGTTGTTAGCGAAATGGAGGTTCGCGCCCCAACCTATTATTTTCTTCCCCGGGTATAATTGTTCACGGATGTATAACATATTGGCAGCCATCAGGCTGTCTCTAACGTTGCCATCCTTCGGCCCGAATGTGCCGTTATTCAGCTTTTCAACAATGTTATTATAATAAAGATCTCCAAAATGACCTATCCACCCGATAAGTGACTGATGGTAAATACGCAAATCATGGATTGGTTCAATTGCCATGGCGAGTTCTGTCAACGCTTGTAGTGATTCCTCATTGAAATCTTCTGTAAGACCATTTTTTCCAGTCTCAAGCGTTTCAAACTGCGCCTGTAGAAGTTGCAATGTCTTCGGTTTGAATGATATTTGACTGTTGGCTAATGCGATCGCTAGTTCATCTATGAACTGCTTTGAAGCATAGTAGGCAGAGACCTGGCAATCAAACCCGGTGATGTCAAAAGTATCCTTATGGATACGCAGTGAATCGAAATAGCTGTATATCTGCTGGAATTCCTCCGAGGCTGTCCATACCGGAAATAGCCCCCTCTCAAAAGCAGAAGAACAGCTTTTCCCTTTCTTGATGTCGGCATTGGCAGCTTCCATTTGGTAAAGCCCAGACTCGAAGGCTATAACATCAAAATCGAGTTGCTCATGCAAATATTTGACGAGCTGAATCTTGATATCATAATACCTGGGTGAATGTGTTGGCTCACCCAGTAAAACAATATCGGCGTTCGCAAGTTCAGCTTTTAAAAATTCAAGTCTGGAGAAATCAATTGGCCCTTGCGCATTTGTCGAAAATGGAATTGTTTGGAAATCCACAGTTTGTGAGAATACAAACCGGAAGCTTAAAAGAATGACTATTGATGTCAGTATAAATGTTCTCATGGCCTATCTAACGAAGCCGGGGGCGAGTTATTTTTCTTGTAAGGTAACACTTTCAGTTTGGTTCACGCTAATAGCACTCAGTTTCGTATTGAGGATTGTCGGGTTTACGCTGCAAGTGGCCGGTAGGTTATTTTTACGTCTTTAACTTGTTTTAGCTTTTTTGTGAACTCAATTTTGGAGTCATAATATATTGTCAATGCATCGTCACCAGTCCAAACAGCCTTTACTTTTGCACCACCGTTTTCAAAACGTACGCCGTCTTCAAACTTGTCAGTGAGTATGAAGACGTTTCCGGCTTCATTACCGAGCTGGTCCGTAGCTTTAATTATTGATAGTTGTGTGGAATGCCCAGTCGTTGCTCCACAATCTCGCGTAAATATTATTGTTTTGAATTGTTTGCTAGGAGATTGTGTTTCTTCGATTATCTGATTTTCGCACATGTCGCTCCACACCATATTCATGCACGCGTACACCGTCCCGAGTAATCCGATGAATATTAAAAGCCCGTAAAGCGTTTTTCTCATTTAGCCCACGTTCATTTACTCTTCGCCGTTTTTGGCTTCACTTTAAATGTTGCCTCATACTTTGCGATCCAATCTTTAGCGCTCATTTTTTTCATTAATTCGCCAATGAGCTTATAAGGAATATCATCGAAGTTCTTAAAGCGGATACAGCTTTTGCCCATGTCAAGTTTCTGACTAGTGTGCTTCGGATATTCAGTAACGAACCATTCCATTAACTCCGGATCGGAATAGATGCCCATGTGATAAAAGTTGATAGATCCTTTTTGCGAGGCAATTCCCGCGAAGGGGAGTGGTTCACTTGGTTTACAATGATAGCCCGTAGGATAAATGCTATGCGGAATAACATAACCCAATCCACCATAGCTGATGGCTGGCTCAAAACCTTTTGGCAGATTCTTCACGATGACATCATGAAGTTTATTGAAAGGCTCCGCCCTGGCCTCAGGAAGGCTGGTGAGAATTTCATCTACCGTTTTTCCGGTTGCTTTCATGTGCTACGGGGTTTGGTGGTGGTGAAGTCGCGCTAAGAACGCTGCGACTTCACTGCATATCACCGTGAATATTGAGAACTAAATTACAACAATATCCTTTCCCATGTCAAACGATGTTTAGAAGAAAGCTATGCGACAATCCTCTAAACAAGCAACTTCTACTCCATCACTTCACCAACAGTCTTGTTGAATAACGTTTTTGATTGTTCTTCATATTAACCATGTAGATTCCTGGATTAAACTGATCGTTCATTTCAATCTCAATAGCAGCGCAGCCTTCTGTACAATTGATCTGTCTTGAATAGACCACTTCACCTGTAACCCCAACAATTTCAACTACTACTAGTTCATTCCCTGAAATCGTTTCATCCTGCGGAAGGGTTAATGTGATCATCCCCGTTGTCGCCGGGTTGGGATAAATCTCTATTGCCTCCTGATAAGATGTCACCTCATATTCCTCGTCAGTATCTGAGGCACTTCTGGCTGCTGTACTTTGCGCGGTCATGGCAGCGTCGAAAGCAGGTGAAAGCCTTGTTCCTGGTATTGGTCGTTCAAGATTGCCATCTGGCAACTGCCAGCCTACCGAAATGTTGTCGGATCCAACACCTTGCTTATGCAAGGCTTCAATATAATATCGTTGCCCTGTCTGTAATGTGATCGGTGATGATTGCTGCGAACTGTATTTTGTCCA
>DASPJN010000184.1:0-2264 GCA_035628595.1 Chryseosolibacter sp. | reverse complement strand
AACATGCCCACGAGAATGGGTTCATTACTGTCGGATGTTCCGAATGATGTATTCATATTTGAAGTTGTTTAAGTTCCGGGCGTATTGCATAAAAATCATTCCGCTGAAGCGAGCGGGTGACAATTGATAGTATCGAGTACTGCTAATAGACAGGCCGTTGTGTGAGATTAATTTCTCAGCGCATGAACATGATGCAATTCTTAATTACGTGCAAGGTGAATTACATTGCTGTTACCTTCAGCTCCAGCAATGCTACATTCAGATTTCGATTTTGAAGTGGAAGTTCGGCGACATCCGGCGTTTTGTAGTTTTCAATGAAAGAGAAGCCAAACGTTTTATAGTAGTTGATGATCTTTTCGTTCTCTGCCCACGTGTCCATCCTGATGAAGTCCAGTTGATGTTGATGCGCGTACGCCTTCGCCCACGCCATGACCTTGTCAAACATTTTCAGTTAGCATCCTGTACCAGGTTGGCGAGTCGGCGAAAGTGCAAACCAATTATGTTGAGAAAAGAATTGAAAGCGAGAATTAACGAAAAGAGGAGTAAGGTGCGTCTTAGTATTAGATGTTTTCTAAAGTATAATGAAATGTCGTTTTAACTTCTGCCGATGGACTCATGTCAGACGAAGGAGCCACTTCACCGCAATGGGATGAGCGACTTCTTATTTTTTTTTCAGAATACACAATTTCCTTAACATAGAAGGATCCTACATCAATTTTCACCTTCGCAAATTCCGGTTGTTCGGATTTCCAGCTACACTCGATGAAATTAATTTTTTTCTTTTCCAATAGGATTGTCTTGCAATTCCCTTCAATGCATACATCCAGACTAGCATTCAGCCATGTAATTCGCTTTGTTGAATTAGGATCTAGTGCAAATTGAATCGTGTCGCCGGCCGTTACAGTAATTGCGCCGATCCGTTCCTTTTTTTGTCTTCTGTAAAAAGTAATATCATATGGTTCCGGGCGATAATGTTTGATTTCATCCTGGTTGCGCTCATTATACCGGATTATATACGACAAGAGCGTATCCCGTTTTGATTTCCTTTCTGCATCCTCATACTCTGCCAAAAGTGCTTCGTCCTTTGCTAACACTGTCTTGAGTGTTTTTTTGTCCAGAAGAAAACATTTGCCATTGTTGATGTTCAGTATGTATGGGTAATCACCATCGATTTCCATAGCCGCAGCAGCTAATCCGCCGCCTAACGCTCCACCCATGACACCCGCACTGACGGCAGCGCTACTATTATTGAGCGTGCCTTTAAAGTAACAATACCGTCCAAGACCATGAATCTTTTTAAAATTCAGCGGGCCACCATAAATAACCTCGTTGACGTAAATCGTTTCTCCGTCAGAAACGCCCCAAAACTTTTTAATTTCTCTTCTTTTGTTCATCGAGTCGAGCAGGATAAGTTTGTAGTCTGCCGTTCCCCGATCTATTTTATACTCGCCCGATTTGCAGATCAACTGGAAAGGGCTTTGAATGGATGGTGCGTTGGTAATGAATTCATTGAAGTCTAGATAGATTCCGCTTCGGGGCTTGTCAACGCTTAAGATTGGCGGGACTTCCTGAGCGCCGGCGAATTCCATCGTGAATGTTACCAATGAAAGGAGAATAATTCTCGCGATTGATGGACACTTTACCATATATGTTCTCGTAGTTTTTCAATAGGGCGGTCGGGTCTTATCTGCTGGTCTTATCTGACCTTCATTACAATCGATCCGCTTACAATGTCATGAATCGCTCGTTTGCGTTTATTGCCAGTGACAGTCAGAAATGAAACCCAGCCCAATAGTCCTTTGGTTATGAATCTTAAAAGTGCCTGTGTTAATGAAATATGTTTTTCAGGGTACTGGTATCTTCGGACTTTTAATTTCATAATTTTTTGTCCCAATGTGCTTCCCGTATATGTTGTCAGTATCGGATCGTACAGGTAGAACATAAATATAGCTATTGAGCCTTTTACAAAGTTTGGAATATCTCCAAATGTATCAATGAATATCGTGGTAGCCGTAAAAATGGCCAGCATAACAACCACATCAATAAACAGGGCCTTTATCCTTGTCACAAGGTTCGGAAATATTGTCTCGTCGTAGTTCAACTCAATCGGGCTTTTGTCATTCCGTCCTGATTGCCCGGGTGCAACAGAACCGGTAGTGTCAAGTGTTTCCATTTAATGAGATGTTTTTAAAGAATTTTCTTGGTGATGGTTGTTATCGCATGTCTTTGAAAAGCAAAAATAAACATTACTCGGTAAATGTCTT
>DASPJN010000183.1:0-4605 GCA_035628595.1 Chryseosolibacter sp. | reverse complement strand
TATAATCGTACAATGCCGTGGGATAAACAGGGCGGAATGCCGCGTAAATTTTCGAATGATTGGAGAAATAATCCTTAACCGACATTCTTTCAATTTACAGCAAAGAAGAATTCTCTCCTATAGCGGCGCATGATTTATGATGGGGAAATCCGTCCGGCTTCGAAAAACCGGACGAGCTATCATTTCTTTTTAATAACAAGCGCTAGCTCGTCGAGTTGTTCCTGCGAAATTGTCGACGGAGAATCGATCATCACATCCCTGCCCGCATTGTTTTTTGGGAAGGCAATAAAATCGCGAATGGAATCCGCACCGCCGAAGATCGAGCATAAGCGATCAAAACCAAAAGCGATTCCTCCGTGTGGCGGCGCGCCGAACTCAAACGCATCCATCAGGAAGCCGAATTGCTTTTTCGCCTCAGCTTCGGAAAATCCGAGATGCGAAAACATCATTGACTGCGTAGCCCGATCATGAATTCGAATAGAGCCCCCGCCAACTTCAGTTCCATTTATAACCATGTCGTAAGCGTTGGCGCGTACACCGGAAGGATCTGAATCCAGTAAATGGATATCTTCCGGCTTAGGGCTTGTAAAGGGATGATGCATTGCATGAAAGCGCTTCGTTTCCTCGCTCCACTCAAGTAACGGAAAATCAAGCACCCACAATGCTGAAAACTTGTTCTTGTCACGCAAGCCCAGCTTTTCGCCCATCAGTAATCTTAGTTCATTCAACTGCTTTCGCGTTGTGTGCTTTTCTCCCGATAGTATCAACATTAGATCACCGGGCTCTGCATCGAAAGCCTGCGCCCAGCGTATCAAGTCTTCTTGTGTATAAAACTTATCGACGGATGACTTGATCGTTCCATCGGTGCGATACTGAACATAAACCAGACCCTTGGCGCCGACCTGCGGCCTTTTTACGTATTCGGTAAGCTCGTCAATCTGCTTGCGCGTATATTCAGCGCAACGTTTTGCGTTAATCCCAACTACAATTTCAGCACTGTCAAAAACCTGAAAATTTCGTCCGCGTGTGTGCTCCGTTATGTCTGTGAATTGCATATCAAAGCGCGTATCGGGTTTGTCAGACCCATACAACCGCATGGCTTCGTCATACTTCATTCGTGGAACTGACGGAATATCAATGCCCTTTACTGTTTTAAACAAATGACGGATCAAACCTTCAAATGTATTCAGAATATCTTCCTGTGTAATGAAAGACATTTCGCAGTCTATCTGCGTGAATTCCGGCTGACGATCGGCGCGCAGATCCTCGTCCCGGAAACACTTTACAATCTGGTAATACCTGTCGAACCCGGATACCATTAGTAATTGCTTAAACGTTTGGGGTGACTGCGGTAATGCGTAGAATTCCCCATGATGTACCCGCGATGGTACAACAAAATCCCTGGCGCCTTCTGGTGTGGATTTAATCAAAACCGGTGTTTCCACCTCGATGAACTGTTGACCGTCGAGGTATGCGCGTGTTTGCTGCGCCATACGATGACGAAGCTGCAGACTTTCGCGTACGACATTTCTCCGAAGATCGAGGTAACGGTATTTCATCCGTAGCTCATCGCCGCCGTCGGTTTCATCTTCGATCGTAAAAGGAGGCAACTTCGCGGCGTTCAGTACTTTTAAAGTGCTTACGGCAACTTCTATTTCGCCTGTTGGGAGTTTATCGTTCTTCGCTATGCGCTCGATCACAACTCCTTCAGCCTGAATCACAAACTCACGCCCGAGTGCCCGCGCGCCTGTAAGCAAAGAAGCGTCAATCTTTCCTTCATCAAAAATTAACTGGGTTATTCCATACCTATCACGAAGATCCACCCAAAGAACACTTCCTTTATCGCGAAGTCGCTGTACCCATCCCGTAAGGGTTACGGTCTTATTTAGATCTGAAATTCGCAGTTCACCGCACGTATGGGTTCTTAACATGATAGAATTATTAATTTTGTCGATTCGTGGCAGAAAATTTGATATACCGGGACGGTTCCGATACTTCAACGCTTAGCCGGCCGCGAATTTAAATAATACTTTTTTGTTGACGTTATATGCATAAATTAAAATCTCCGGTTCTCTGGATCCTTATTTTGACTTGTTTTTTCTTTTCGACGGATCAACGGAAGCTGGTCAAAACGAAAGTTTCAAAAGACATCACCGTTTCTCTGCCCCCTGACTGGAAAGCGATGGATCAACTTGATTTCACGGAAAGGTATCCGTCGGTTCGGGCACCGATCGCCGCGTACACAAACATTCATCGCAGTGTTGATTTTGCTGTAAACATCTCAGCGACACAGTGGCCGGATGCAAACCTTGAGCTTGCCCAGCGCTTTTTCAAAAGCAGCATTATGAATATGTTCGACCGTGCTGAATTTGAAAATGAAGGCGTGAAAGAAGTAAATGGAAAGAAGTACGTGTACTTCACTTTTATTTCACGTGTTCAGGGAAATCGGTCTAACGAGTCACTTCGCGACCCAGTCGTGCGTTATAATCATCTTCAATATCTCGTAGAAAAGGATAGAACACTTGTCTTTTCTTTCTCGAGTCCGTTTCGCGAACGTGATGAATGGCTGGAGACTGCTGATCAGATTATGAACTCCATTCGAATCAAGTAATGGAACTCTACACAGACGAGTATTTCATGCAACAGGCATTGAAAGAGGCAGCGAAAGCGCTTGAGTCCAGCGAAGTTCCTGTCGGGGCCGTGGTTGTTTGTAAAAACAGAATAATTGCACGAGCTCACAATCAAACCGAGAAACTGACCGACGCAACGGCTCATGCCGAAATGCTCGCCGTGACCGCTGCAGCCAATTATCTCGGCTCCAAATACCTAAGCGAGTGTACACTTTATGTAACCCTCGAACCTTGTGTGATGTGCGCGGGTGCCCTCCACTGGGTTCAACTGCAAAAGCTTGTTTATGGTGCATCCGACCTTCAACGCGGATTTAGCCTTGTGTCCACACCATTGTTGCATCCCAAGACGGAAACCGTACGCGGCGTTAAGGCCGATGAGGCTCGGGCGCTTATCAATACGTTCTTCAAAAATCTGCGAGATTAAGGCAATTTCGGCATTTTCGTCCCAAAATCATTGCCAGATGAAATTTTGCAGTGAGGCTTCTGGTTGTATATTTGGCACTCGCGAATTGATGTTCAACTAAAACAAAATTTCTTATGGCTTTTACACTTCCTGCACTCCCATACGCTTCCAATGCCCTCGAACCACATATTGACGCGCGCACCATGGAAATCCATCATGGTAAGCACCACAATGCGTACGTAACAAATCTTAACAATGCAATTTCCGGTACCGATGCAGAAAAACTGAGCATCGAAGAGATCTGCAAAAACATTTCAAAGTACCCGGTCGCGGTTCGTAACAACGGTGGTGGTCATTATAACCATAGCTTGTTCTGGACAGTGTTGGGGCCAAATGCAGGAGGAAGTCCCACTGGCGAGGTGAGTGAGGCTATTAAAAGCGCGTTCACCAGCTTTGACGAATTCAAGACGAAGTTTGCTGCCGCAGGCGCCGGACGTTTCGGCTCGGGATGGGCATGGCTTGTTGTGGATGGCAGTGGTAAGCTTCAGGTTACATCAACACCGAATCAGGACAATCCATTGATGGATGTTGCTGAAGTGAAGGGCACACCGATTCTTGGTCTTGATGTGTGGGAGCACGCTTATTATCTGAATTATCAAAACCGTCGGCCGGATTATATTACAGCATTTTGGAATGTTGTTAACTGGAATGAAGTAGCAAAACGTTTTGCTGCGGCGAAAAAATAATAAAGCCGATCTATCTGGAATAATATAGGGCTTCGAAAGAAGCCCTTACTTTTTCGGTAGCGTGTAAGCAACACCTGCACGAATGCTAAAGGCTCCGGCGAAGTAAAAATCAGTCATCGCTTCAATGCGGATGATTTCGCTCACGGGCTTTGCAAATCCTCCGCCGATGGAAAAATCGTTTACCCCGCCCAGTAATCCACGAAGGCGAATGAATGCATTTGGACTCGGATACCACCTTGCGCCAACCACGCCACTCATTCCTCCGCTGCTCCACATCTCGACGCCTGCTGTACCGGTTATTTTTTCGTTGAAGAAATAATTTCCTTCAAAGCCGATCTGAACCCTGTTAAAAAAAATATCGTAATCAGACTTGATCAGATCCATCTGCGTAGCAACGACCACATCATCTTTTTCCTGTGAAAGAACTTGTGTAACCGAAAGGATAATTAGGAAGAAGAAGACAACTCTCATGCTGACATTGCTGCTAGATACGAAAACAATTTAATGCCAGCATGTGCGCGACACCTACACTTTCTGTTCAATCATCTTTTGAATGGCCATAAATTCATCGCGAAGCTTCGCTGCTTCCATAAACTCAAGCTCCTTTGCAGCTTTTTCCATTGCTTTGCGTGTCCGATCGGCCATTTTTATTAATTCTTCTTTTGAAAGATACGCAACTACCGGGTCGGCAGCCAGCGTCACTTCTTCATTCTCGATGTAGTATTTTTTGCCTGTTTTTTTGGAATCCGCAACCTTTGTCTGACTCATTATCGCTTCCTTCGATTTTATGACAGTCTTCGGTGTGATGCCGTGCTCCAGGTTGTAG
>DASPJN010000182.1:0-58167 GCA_035628595.1 Chryseosolibacter sp. | reverse complement strand
GTTTACCCCGGGACGTACGGACGCATCGCAGGAACAAACCGATATTGAATCATTCAGTATCCTCGAGCCTGCCGCAGATGGATTCCGGAATTATACCAAGAGTTTTCATACAGCCAGCGCTGAAGAAATGCTCGTTGACCGTGCGCAGCTTTTAACGCTTACCGCCCCGGAAATGACAGTGCTGATAGGCGGTATGCGTGTACTCAACACGAACTTTGATAAATCAAAACACGGCGTCTTTACAAAACGCGCCGAGACTTTGACCAATGACTTCTTCATTAACTTGCTCGACTTAGGAACAACCTGGCATTCTTTGACGAAAGATGTATTCGAAGGCCGCGACAGAAAAACAAACGATGTGAAATGGACAGGAACGAGAGTCGATTTGATATTTGGATCAAATTCTGAGTTGCGAGCGCTTGCAGAAGTGTACGCATGCGCGGATGCACAGGAAAAATTTGTGCATGACTTCGTAGCAGTGTGGAATAAAGTAATGAACCTTGACAGATTCGATCTCGCGTAGATAATAACTAAAGTTTTAATAAAGAGCGACTTATAAACGGTCGCTCTTTTTTTCAGCTATGTCGGCTATGTCTCATTTTCCTTGACACGACCCCAACGTAGTAAAGATCAGCAGAGGTCAAAGAGTCTATTCGATAAACTGTGTCAATTGAGTGTAAACACTTAAATTGATATAGCCCATGGAAGAAAAATTACCATTTAATTACAAGGAGTTTGAGGAGGATGCCATTAAACGTCTCCGTAATGGAGAAGCCCTTGAAGGGAAAGATGGTGTTCTTGCCCCTTTGCTGAAGCGCTTGATTGAAGCAGGACTGAGTGGAGAGATGGATGCTCACCTGATGCAGCCTGATCCCAATAGGCGCAACGGCAAGATGAGTAAGCAAGTCAAGACTGCTTTTGGCAATGTTGAAATCAACACGCCCAGAGATCGCAACAGTACTTTTGAACCTCAGCTGTTACCGAAACGCCAAACCACGCTCGGAGATGCTTTGGATCATAAGGTTATCTCCCTTTATGGAAAAGGGATGAGTTACAATGACATTTGTAAACATCTTGAAGACTTATACGGCTTGACCGTTTCGCCATCCACACTAAGTCTGATTACTGATCGGATTATAGAGGAAGTTAAACTCTGGCAAGGACGGCCGCTAGAAAGTGTTTATCCTTTTGTCTGGCTTGACGCCATTCATTACAAAGTGAAAGAAGACGGAGCGATCAAAACCAAAGCTGTCTATTGCTTGCTTGGAGTTAATCGCGAAGGGATTAAGGATCTTCTGGGATTATACATCTCAGAAAATGAAGGTGCCAGGTTTTGGCTGAATGTTCTTGCAGACATTCAAAACCGGGGAGTAAAAGATATCATCATTGCCTGTATCGACAATTTAAAAGGGTTTGCGGAAGCTATCGAGACGATTTTTCCAAATACGGAAGTCCAGCTGTGTATAGTTCATCAAATTCGTAGCAGCACACGATTTGTAGCATGGAAGGATAGTCGCCAGGTTATGAAAAGCCTCAGACTAGTTTATCAAGCTTCTAATAAAGAAGAGGCGGAAAGGAATCTGGCATTACTTGATCAGGAATGGGGCCTCAAGTATCCATCGATGATGAAAAGTTGGTTGAATAACTGGGAACGGTTATCGAACTACTTCAAATATCCCAAAGAGATCAGACGCATTATTTACACGACCAATATTATCGAGTCATTCCATAGCCAGCTTCGAAAGGTGACAAAGAGTAAACGCGTATTCAGCTCAGACATGTCCCTACTGAAATTGCTTTATCTGGTGCAAGGAAATCTAAAGAAAGACTGGACCTATCCAATGAATGGCTGGAAACCCACTTTTGCTCAAATGAATATCCTATTTGAAGAACGTATGAATCAACATTGATAACAATGGATTTTTTAAGGCATAAATTCCTGGAATGGACTACAAAAAATAAACGTGCTACATTACGCAGCACGTTCAGACCATTCCAGTCAGTTGAGCTATCCCTTCCCAGGTTGCTTCCCAGCAGAGCCTGGGTCCGTTTTGCTCAACAGCCTGAAAATACTAAACTAGTATTTGATTTTTGTACTGACACAGTTTATAGAACAGAGCCTTTGCCTACGTCTGGCATTACCTGATCTCCAGTCTGAGCGTCTTCTTTTTCATGCCGTCTTCAGTTACATCCAGAAGGTAAATGCCTGTCGGAAGCTGGCTGATGTCGATCGTTGTCTCGTTTAAAGAAACATCCAGGCGTTTTATTGCCATCCCGCGGGTGTCGTACATCACTAGTGTTCGCGATGCCGACTTACCCGTAAAACGTAGTTTTACAAGCTCGGATGCCGGATTCGGGAACACTGCTACCTGGTAATCCTCGCCCCACACACCGGTAACGATCAGGTTTCGAACCACAACTTTACCTTCTTCGACAGCAGCCTCTACACGCTTTTGCGATTCTAAAGCATTACCGATCGTGATGTTCAGGTCTGATTGGTCATCCATTGGGTAGCCGGGGTACTGGATGTTCAACACATAGGTACCTTCTTCCAGGTTGGGGAATTCAAATTCACCCTCGTCATTCGTCAGCACATAGGCCACCAGTGTAAGTTCTTCCTGACCACGTCCGCTTCCTTCCACGCGCCGCACGGATGCACCCGCGCCACTGACTCGCTTCTTGGCTTTCACGCGGCCACCGTCACCCGTGCCGTCGTCTTCAACTACGTAGCCGTCAATCAGACCACTTCCGGTCCGCGCATCATCTGGTTCCTGGTAAGAAGTGATGTCGATATTTTCAGCGTTTTCCTCCAGAGCAATCACATCGGCTTCTTCCCAATAGAGCTTGTTGTTAAACCAGGTTGGTAGTGCTTTCGGAAAAAGGGTTTTGTCCGCAATTCCGACAACCTGGTAATCGTCCAGCACGACATTCGAGAATGTATAAGATCCTGTCTCGTCGCTATTGATCTGAAAAGTCTGGATAGTATCGTATCCGTTGGCTTCTGTGATGCGAAGCAAATGCAATGTTCCTTCGGAGGCGGGAGTTGCCGCGAGCCCGTACAGCTTGCCGGAGATATCGGCCACTACAAAGATGGTTGAAGGGCGGGAGGTAAGCGTTAGTCCCGGAACAAGCGCGTTGGTTACCTCGCAATGGTAGTCTCCAAAAGAAGCCCGCGATGCAGCGGGAATAACATAGGCACTTGCAGTAGCCTGGGCAATGGGCTCACCGTTAAAATACCATTGGTAGGTATTGGCTGAACCACTGGTTGCGACATTAAGCGATGGCGAAGTCCCCGCCTGGACTTCCAGCGTTTCGGCAGTTCCCAACTGCTCCTGGTCATCATACAGAAAGCTTTCCAATGACATATTCGGTTCCAGTGATCCAAACTCGAGACTGTTATCTGAAACATTCACGCTGCTCAGCGCGGTCATGGTTGTGAGGGCTGGTATCGACTGAATGTTGTTTGATGACAGGTTGAGTGTCTGCAGGTCGGGCAGCGAGGTGATCTCTTCAGGTACGTCACCCTCAAGGTTGTTGGACGGAAGTTCAAGCGCAGTGACCTTAAAGTTATCAACTGTTACGCCGTGCCAGTCCTCCACATAAGCTGTTGTCCAGTTGGAATTGTTTGTCCACGCGTCACCATTGAGAGAATTATAAAAGGCTATCAAGGCAAGTGAATCGGCGGCAGAGACCTGAACAAAAGGCAGTAGCGCGGCGATGATGTTCGAAAGTGCTGACTCACACTGTTCGCCAACGGCGCGTACCCGATACTCGTATGTCCCACCAGCCAGACCGTTGACAACATCGGAGGTTGCCGTAACAGGTTTGCCGTCATACCCGTCAATGTGCGAGCTGAATGCATCTTTCGAGACGTATAGTTTGAAGAAAGTCGATGCGACTGTGTCTACCCAATTGGCGGTCATGGTACCAGGGCCAATGTCCGTAGCATCCAATGCCAACGGAATCGCCTGTACGCAGGCGTCGATTTCCGTAGAATGAACAAGGCTCCAGTTGCCGTTAGCATCCTGCACGCGGAAGTTTAAAGAATGAACGCCCGTGTTCGTATTGTTCAAGTCAACAGCAAGAATCTCATCAACAAGTTCAGTAATGCCGGTAAATGTGAAGGGATAACCGTTACCATAACCGGGATCTGCATCGAAAAAGTATTCGACTTTTACAATTTCCGGCGCCTCGGTGACAGTGTTGTCGGCGAGTTTGTAGAATGGACGCGAATAGGCTGCACTCCAGTCGCTGTCTGCGTTACGGGTTCTAATGTTTAAAGTATGAAATCCCGTTGTAACAGTATCCAGCGGAACTGTAAATTCAAAGTTGTCGATGTTTACCGCTGCAGTAATTGGTACGTTAATACCCTGGCCAAAACCCGGATCGGCATCGATGAAAATTTCGACTTGCTGAATCTCCGGTGCGGGCGCGAGTGCGGAAGAACCTAGCCGGTAGAACGGACGTGAATAGGCCGTGCTCCATTCTCCATTGGCATCCTGTGCGCGCAGGTAAAGCGTGTGAAAGCCATCACTCACTGACTCCAGCGGAATGGTAAAGATGTGATCTGAAATTGTTTGTCCTGGTGTAATTGGCACATCAGTTCCGAGTCCCATCCCCGGATCTGCATCGATAAAATACTCCACTGTTGTGATGTTGGGTGCAGCGGCGATACCGGACGCATCGAGCCTGTAAAATGGTCTGGAGTACGAAGCGCTCCATGTTCCATTGGCATCCTGTGTGCGGATGTATAGTACGTGAAAGCCTGTAGCCACACTTGTTAGCGCTATGGCAAAGGAGTGGCCGGCAATATTAAGCGCCGGCGTGACAGGAACATCGGTTCCAAGCCCAAAGCCAGGGTCGGAATCAACATAGTACTCGACCTTTGTAATATTTACAGCAGGCGCAATTGCACTGCTGTTAAGTTTATAAAACGGTCGGGAATATGCGGCGCTCCACATAGTGTTCATATCCTGACAACGAACGTACAGCGTGTGGAATCCATCTGGCAAAGCGGAGATGTCGGCAGTGAATGAGAGGTCTTGTATGCTGCTGGCAGGCGTGAATGCCGTCACCGGCGTACCACTGTCGAATCCCGGATCTGTATCGAAGAAATATTCGATTGCGGTGATATTCGGCTGGGCTAACGCTCCAAAGCATGAACAAGCCAACAATAAAATGGCTAATTGTTTCATGTTGGAGGATTAGTTATTGCTTTTTACGCTGATGGTAACGTCAAGGGGATTCGACCCATCGCCTGTACCCGAGTTGATCATATTTAGGATCGAAGGGATCGCTGGGATTCCTGAAATCACATAAGGCGTTGCGCCGCCGAATGCACCTACTTCGATACCACCATTGCCAGCAGTTTTTAACGTGGAGGCCGCATTGATCACATAGAATTCATCATCACTTATGCCAGTTCCGCTTCCCTGTACTTCCGTTGTAATGGTTACATTATCCTGATTACCGATGCCGCCGCCGAATGTGGTACCCGAGCTGACGTTATAGCTCAATGTTGTGTTATTGGCAGTTACAGTTCCCCCATTGTAGAAAAGATTGTTTTCAACAACCGCGTTAGTAATGTTATTACTCGTGCCACCAAAAATCGTGTTGTTGATTACGATTAAGTTTTGGGTGTCTGTACTTGATGCACTGATGTTATAAACAATGTTATTGCTGATATTTACATCAGCAATAACGTAGCTTGATGTCGGATGGAGGCCAATCCCGCTTGGGATATAATTGTTTTTAAGGATTATTCCCGTGACGTTCGCGTATACACTGGCGGTGCTATAGTTATATATGCTGATGTAAGCATTTTGGCAGCGCGCAATTGAAATATTTGAAGCCCCCTGAATAGTACATGCGCCGGTTGTTAAACCATAAACTTCTGTTCCTTCACTTCCAGCATCCAAAGTGAGTGTACCGACAGTAGAATTCCGTTGATCTGCCTTTAATTCCGTATTTGTACTCAGGAAATATCCATTCCCATAAATTTTTAATGGTTTTGCTATAGTAAAGTTGCCATAGGAGGTTGAACTGGGTTCAATGATGAGTATATCGTTAGCAGCTGCGGCATCATGTGCCGCCTGTGGCGTCGCATAAACATTTACACCGCTCACGCCAAAATTATTATTAACTCTTCTTATTGTCTGAGCAGTAGCGGTGGTCGTAGTAATCACAATTGCCAGCATGAGGATTTTTTTCATAGTGAAGGGGTTAGTTTTGAGAAGTCTACCAAAGGTAAATCAAGCTTCGTCTTTTCCCAATACCCAATTGGAGGTATATCAGATATACTTCGTTTTCAACGTTTAGCTTAGCGGCTTTGGATCACGATGTGCCAAAAAAAAGCTGGTGTTAGCCAGCTTTCCGTTATCAATTGAGAACTATTTGATCTCAAGTCGAAGTGTTTTCATTCTGGTGGCACCTTCTCTGACGTCTAAGAGATAAATACCTTTTGCAAACGAACTTACATCAATAGCGTATTGTGGCATCGAAACGTCAATTTGTTTAATCGTCGTGCCGCGTGTGTCATAAATGGTTAATGTGCGAGATTGCACTTCGCGGCCAAACGCAAGTGTAATGATCTCAGACGCAGGATTCGGAAACACATCAACCTGATAGTCTTCGCCCCACACGCCAGTGATCACTAAATTTCTTACCACGATCTTCCCTTCCTCTACCGCTGCCTCTACACGCTTCTGCGATTCAAGTGCGGCGCCGATTGTAATGTCGATGAAAGAGTTCGGATCCATCAAGTAGCCCGGATACTGAATATTCAAACGGTATATGCCTTCTGGTAATTCTGCGAAAGCAAATTCACCGTTGTCATCAGTCAATACATAAGCAACAAGCGTCAGCTCTTCCTGACCGCGACCGCTACCTTCAACTCTGCGAACAGATGCCCCGGCTTTTCCAACACGTCTTTTTGCTTTGACCCGGCCGCCCTCAGTTGTTCCATCGTCCTCAACCACATAGCCATCAATTACACCACTGCCAGTAACGGGTTCTTCAGGACGTTGCTGTGCGATAATGTTGAGCGTGTCAGTGGATCCTTCAAGTTCCAGCACGTCTGCCTCTTCCCAATAAATAGTGTTCTTATAATAAGTAGGCAATGCATCAGGGTGCGCCTGCGGATCAGGGAAACCGAGTAGTTGATAATTGTCGAGTGGTACTTCTGCAAGAGCGTACGAACCGTCGGTGTTAATTTCCTGATTCATCAACGTATCATAACCACCAGTGTCCGTTACTTTCAATAAAATGATTTGTCCGCTGTTTGCCGGATCTGATGCTGATGCATACAACTTTCCGCCGATGTCGGCAATGATCGTTAAATTATCGGGCTCAGCGGTGAGTGTAAGGCCCGGTAATAGATCGTTCGTAATCTCACAAACATAAGCACCTTTCGAACTTCGATTTGTTTCGTCAACAGTCAGCGTAGCCTCATTCGCCCCTTCGATCGTGATGCCGTCGTGGAACCACTGATATTGGTTTTGAGTTCCGCCCATCGAAACAGAAGTATTGAATGTAGCGCCTGCATAAACTTTCGTGTTTCTCACTGTACCGACTCCAGCCTGGTCGTTATATTGAATTCCGACGACACCCGCGTTTGGTTCAAGTGATGTAAAGTCCAGGCTATTTTCCGAAACATCCAGAGACGAAATAGCAGGTAACAGTGAAAAGTTTGGAATAGACGTAAGCTGATTATCGCGTAGCGAAACGATTTCAAGATCGGCCAGCTGAATTACTTCATCAGGAACTTCGCCGGTAAGGTTGTTCGATTCCAATACAATGCTTTTGATGGAATCATTTTCAACAGTGACACCATTCCAGGTTTCAACGTTTCCGCTGAGCCAGTTTGTATTAACAGTCCAGTTTTCACCTCCAGTAGCGTTAAAGAGCGCTACAAGCGCAAGTGAATCTGCCGGGGTCACGCTGGTGATCAGCGAACCAGATACAGTAAATTCAATTGTATCAGGATAACTCCAGAAGCCATGATTATTTTTTGCTCTAAAAATAAATTTATGATTTCCGTTTCTGAGTTGTGTTAGATCAAGCGTTTCGTTAATGGTGACGTCTGCAGAATGCGTCACTGCAATCTGTTTCGCCGTACCGATTGCCGGGCTCTTATTAACGTAATATTCAAGGCGGGTTACTTCCGGTGCCGGTAGAACCGGTTCGACCGGTTTATTAACAATAAAAAGCTTTTGACCGAGGATCGACCAATGACCAGCTTCGTCTCGCGCCCGCACGTGAAGCTTATGTACGCCAGGATTCAGCGATTCGATGTCGAATGATTCACTGAAGGTAAGATCGAAATCGGCAGTCAATGGTAACGCAGTAGCATTGCCACGCCCCGGATCGTTGTCGAAGAAATACTCGACGTACGCGATAGGTGTCAGTTCGGGCTCGGCAACGGGTGTAGGATTTACATAGACGAGTCTGTGAACAAGCATCGAATACAATCCATCTTCATTCCGCCCGCGAACAAAAAGCTTATGAACGCCAGGTGTTAATGATGAAACATCAAGCGTTTCGATAATCGATACATCGTTTGACGACGTGACAGGCAATGCTGTTCCATTCCCTTTTCCAGGATCTGTATCGAAGAAATATTCAACGTACGTGATCGGTGTAACAGAAGACGAAGGAGGAGGTGAAGGATTAATGAACACAAGCTTCCTGACCGGCATTGAATAGACGCCTGCCGTATTGCGGCTTCGGACATACATGGTATGTATGCCTGGAGATAAACTGCTTACATCGAGTGTCTCAGTAATATCAACCTGCGCCGATTCCGTCAATGGGAGGGAAGTTCCGTTTCCTTTCCCGGGATCCACATCAAAGAAAACCTCCACATAATCGATATTGCCATTCGGCGATACACCTGCAGCGGAAGCATTGATGTAAAAAATTCTGCTCGCAACAAAAGACCACACGCCGTTCGAATCTTTGGTGCGAACATAGAGCTTGTTCACGCCAGACAACGACGCAGTTGGAACAGTGAACGTCACGTTTTCCAGATCGAGGGGGTTGAATGAAACCGGGGTACCATTTCCAAATCCTGGATCTGTATTGACAAAATACTCAATCGTGGTGATCGCTGGTGATTGAGGAAAAGCCGGCGTCCAACACGACCAGACGGGCAAAAGCAAAAGCAAGAGCTTTCTCATATCCTGTATTTATTAGGAATGAGTGATTAATTATTTGCTCTCACTTTGATTGTGACCGGTAGACCGTCAGGCGCGTTCACGGCGCTCGGTGCGGTGATCTCATAGACCGCTGGGATAGGAGGAATGCCCGACAACACATAAGGCGAAGCACCACCAAATGCGCCTACGTTTACGCCACCCTCACCTGCACCAATTCCAGGCGACGTTGCATGTAGTTGCTTTTTTGCGTCGAGCGCTGTCGGTTGCGGATCGATGTAAAATGAAGCTTCCGGAACACTGAAAATATTGTTCGTACCTGCTGTGTATTCAGCGTTTGCGGATGGATCCGCGTTATTGAACACACAATGTCTCACATTGTTCGCGTCCTGAAAATGAAGGATTTCATTTGAATAATAGAAACGGCAATTCAGGAAAATAGAGTTCAGTGCCTCGGCCGTATAGACATAACCGAGGTCGCAGTTTTTTATCAGGCAACCTTCTACGTCGTACATGGCCTGTCCGTATGGAGGGAATATTGTATTCTCAAATGTGGAATTGATAACATCAGAGATATAGCCTTCAACATACGATCTTGTAACTGTGATGTTTGCCGGTATTACAGTATCATTTCCCTGGCCCTGAAGATAGTATATCTTGCAACGATCTACCGTCACGTTATTGACCCTTACAGTAAGATAGGTTGACTGGATTCCGATGAGACGAGTGCCGGCTGCCCCTGAATTAAGATCGCGTGTTCCGTCAGTCGGGTTATCGGATTCAATCGTTATTGTGCCGATTTGCGGCGAGTACTTATTAACGTAAGCGTTCGGATTTTCATTCAAAAAATAGCCTGGGCCAATAAGTGTCAACGGTTTTGTCACCGTAAAATTTCCGTACGACACCGGAGATCCGACAAAGTATAGCGTATCTCCGGCGGTTGCCGCCGTGATTGCGTCCTGAGCGTTGGTAAAGTCACCAATTCCGCCACTATTAACAACCCAGACAGTAGCCTGAGCGTGGTTGTTGGCGCTGAAAAAGAACGAACATGCAGTGATTGCGATTAGTAGTGATTTTTTCATTGGAGTCTAAAACAGTTACATCATCAATACGGAAATCACAGTGTTAGGTTACCGGCAAGCCGAAAAAAATAAAAAGGCGACTCATGAGCCGCCTTTTTGTGTGACCTTAGAAATCTCTATCGAATCTCTACGCGTATTGTTTTCAAATTCCGTCCGTTTTCATTGATGTGCAGCAGATACACACCCAGATCGAGGGAGGTAACATCAATCTCATGACTTTTCTCTCTTGCTTCACGGCTCATGATTTCACGACCGGAAAGATCGATCAGGTTAATAACGCGAGCTGATGATTCGTAACCGAAATTTATTTTCAGCTTTTCCGAAGTAGGATTCGGGAATACGTCCACGCTATACTGCTCACCCCACACGCCGGTGATGATCAGATTACGTACAATGATCTTACCTTCTTCAACTGCAGCTTCTACCTTTTTAACGGATTCCAACGCTGTGCCTACTGGTATCGTCACAAACGAGTTTGGATCCATCGGGTAACCGGGATACTGAATATTCAAACGGTATTCGCCTTCCGGCAGATTCGGGAACGTAAATTCTCCATTTTCATTGGTAAACACGTAGGCAATTAACTCAAGCGTTTCTTCTTCACCGCGGCCACTGCCCTCAACCCTCCGAACGGAAGCTCCGGCCTTGGCCACTCTCTTCTTCGCCTTTGTTCTTCCGCCTTCACCGGTACCATCATCTTCCACAACATAACCTTCTATCAGACCCTGGCCTTGTGGCTCCTCCACCGGTTCAAGATAGGACGTGATATTCAAGTTGCTGACATTGCCTTCGATCTCAAGCGTATCGGCTTCTTCCCAATACAACTTGTTGTTGAAATATGTAGGAAGAGCACGTTCGTGTACGAGTGTGTCAGCAAAACCGAGTAGTTGATAGTAGTCAAGGATAACTTTTTCAAACATGTAGGTACCGTCATTGGCCACATCAGTAACCTTAAGGGTATCGAAACCACCTGTGCTCGTTATTCGAAGCAATGTCATCGTACCATTCGTAGCGGGGACATCGGTGCCTGCAAAAAGTTTACCCTGGACGTTTGCTGTTGCCAGTATGCCTATAGGCGCTGTTGTTAGTGTGAGTCCCGGCACAATTGTGTTCGTGATCTTCATCACAAACTGACCCATCGTATTCTTGTCGACGGAAGCAAGTTCGTAGCTTGTTGTATTTGCACCGGCTATGTCCGTACCATTTCGCGCCCATTGATAAGCGTTGGCAGTTCCTGGTGTCGTCTTTGTGATGGTGTAAGGCTGCCCCACATCTACCAATACTGAATCTGCTACGCCGAGCGGCGCCTGGTTTGCATAGGAAAATGTTGCAATAGGCATATTAGATTCGAGCGAGCCAAAGTCAAGCCTGTTAGCTGTAACGTTGAGGGTGGTCAGCGCTGGCATTACCGACAAATTCGGAATAGACTGAATCTTGTTTCCTGACACATTGATGGTATGAAGTTCATTCAGTGTGATAACATCCGCCGGAACATTACCTGTAAGATTGTTAGACGGCAGATTGATGGCAACGACCTTGTTGTTTTCAACCGTTACACCAAACCAGTCTTCGACCTTAACGTTTGTTGCGAGCCAGTTACTTCTGTTTGTCCAGCCCGGTCCGCCGGTTGCATCATAGAATGCTTTTAACGCCAGTGAGTCAGTCGGTGATAGTCCGACAAAGTCGTTGATATCATATCTGACGAGAATAATGTTTTCTCTGCCAACTGGCGTGATGATGTTGGTTGCCGGATTGGGGTCAACGTCGGTTGCGCCATAAATGCCAAGGCCTACAACCAATTCGCCATTGCTGTTCACCTGATGTGCGCCATACGAATTATGGACACTGTATGCCCAAATGAAATCACCTGTTGACGAAAGTTTAATGAAGCCCGTTGATTCACCCGGATAGAACTGCTCGAATTTCTCAGTACCTGGATCCATGTCCATAGAACCCTCATACATTCCGGATACCACAACGTCACCTGAAGATGTTGTAGTGAGACCGAACAGGAATCCATAGCCAGATGTTTCGAATGCTTTCGCCCACTGCAGTCCACCGTCAAGGTCGAATCTTGCCAAAAAAGGAGTTTCATCTGAAATACCTGTTAATGTTTGCGTGCCTGTTGTGCCGTTCAATGTGATAGATGTATCGAACGAGCCAAGGAAGTAAACGTTATCATTGTTGATAACAATCCTGCTGGATTCGTAATCGCTCGCATTGCCAGTCGCCGTCCAGATTTCGTTACTGTTCGCATCGTATTTCACGACGTACAAACTTCCGGTCTCGGTGTCCGAATCGTAAACTGAATAACTGAAATAAATGTTATCAGCATCGTCAACAGCAATAGAACCTTCATTTTCCGACAACGGATCGTTAATGTCGACGTGCCACAGATAATCGCCTTCCGAGGTCAACTTGATCATAAAGATGTCATCGTATCCTCCACCGTCAGGGCTCAAAATCGCCGTTCCGGTGCCAGGGTCAAGATCAATTGTACCTGTTGTGCTTGTGTAAAAATCACCGGTAATGATAACATTGTTATTACCATCAGCTTTGATGTCGCTCAGGTTCGAATAAGAATTATCGCCTGTAACTTCGAAAGTCTTTGCCCATATATAATTACCGTTGTTATCGAATTTCGCGAAGTAACCCTGGTAAGAAGTTGAGAACTCATTTGATGGCGTTGTTAACTCTGCTACGCCATCACCCGGATCGAAGTCAACCGTGCCTTCAAACTCCCCGGCAACCAAAATGTTATTTTCTTTATCAAGGGATATTGTATTCATCCAGAGCGAACTTCCATCGGAAACAGCAAAGTGCTGGCCCCATACAACATTTCCGGCAGGATCATACTTTGCAAGGAAAGCATGATCGGTATCGGAATCGTCGCTGTTTGGCGGCGCTGTTAAAATAAGCTCCCCCGCACCAGGGTCAAGATCAATTGATCCATTGAAACTCCCAACGATGTAGGTGTTGTTTTCACCGTCAACGATGCCTATCGTTCCCAGCTCGTTTTCACTGTCCTCTGAAGTTCCTTTGATCTGTTTTACATCGATCACAGTTACATCGCCTGCAAAAGCTGCGTTCGTCGGTTCTTCAATTTCGTGGAGCTGGTCGCCGGCTAAATTTAACAAACGTTGTCTCCTTCCGGATGGCCATACGATGTCGACCGAATCAGCGGAAGTCGCTGCTCCCAAACCGAAATGAGCAATCAATGAATTCTGGTTTGCGAAACCATTCGCGGTTAGTACCTGGTGATGTCTGCCAAAGTTTTCGGCATACACCGAAATGCGGGCACCGATCGCGTTTCGGTTCGACATCGTACCAGTGAGCTTGATTTTCAACCAGTGGTTTGATGTTCCGAGGTTCTCATATAATCCATTGCTCACACCGCCCTGGAAGGACGCCGAAAGAATGTCCATGTCTCCATCGTTATCGTAGTCTGCAACGGAAGCACCCGTGGCACCTGATGTAGGCTTGAAGCTTTGGTTGGCTACCTTTGAAAATGTCAGATCACCGTTATTTAAGTATAGCGTCCAGCCAAGCGGTTGTGTTCCGCCAGCTACCGAAACGAGTAAGTCTGAGTAACCGTCATTGTTGAAGTCGGCGAAAGTTGCACCGCGCGGACTTTGTACTTCTTCCCCGAGGAAGGCGCTGGCAGAAGTTTGAATAAAACTGCCTGAGCCGTCATTGATGAAGAAAAGACTTGCTTGTCCTGGCATTAGCGTGTACAGGTCATAATCACCGTCATTATCGATGTCCGTCCATGTGCCGCCAATCGGACTTGACGGGAGTTCGCCTCCAATGTAATAACCGTCGTAGAACTCGCCGCCTTCGTTTATGAGCAGCTTTTGTTCTCCGGGATTCTGGTAGGTTGACGGAAGATAATAATCTGGCCTGACGTCGTCATCAACATGAAGCCAGATGCCATTCCATTGCGTTCCAAAGTTGAAAGGAGTAGAAGCGCTGAATACATCGTTACCGTCGTTTCGGAAAAGGGTGGTCACCGAATTATTACTATTACCTTCTGTCGTGAGATCAAGATCGCCGTCAAAGTCATAGTCGATCCACGCACCGGAGATAGCGCCTTGCCCTAAAGATATTTTTGTAAATGTTCCGTTCTGGTTGTTTTTGAATATCGCTGCGATACCATCGGTAGACGATGTTGCAAAAGTCGCATCAGGCACGAAAATATCCAGGAAGCCGTCATTGTTATAGTCACCCCAAACGCCGCTGCGCCCATCAGCGTGTTCAAAAGCATCAGCCACACTTGTGAAAGTACCATCACCGTTGTTGTGGTACAGGTAGCTTCTTAAAGTATCATTCACACCTACGGTGTAAACATCTTCAAATCCGTCGTTGTCATAATCGCCCCAAACACCACCGTAGATATTGGCGTTTGTTCCGTCTGTCGTAAGGTCACCAGCATTCGCCCATTGGAACATTCCCTCAGCCTGTACGGTAACTGAAACAGGATTTGTATAGAGGGTCAGCGACGGTACCAGCGAATTCGTGATCATAAGATTCCAGTCTCCTGCATCGGCCGCTGCAACTGTCCGGGTGAGCGTATCCAATGTTTCGCCAGGAACGTCGACGCCGTTAAGCTGCCATTGGTAAAGATTATTAGTGCCCCCAATATTGTATCCGCCAAGATTTAATGACGCGCCTGCGAGAAGATGTGTAGAAGATGGCGCACCAATATTTGCCTGCGGAATATAGTCGAATATAGAAATGCCGGCATTTGGCTCAAGGTCTTCGAATGTCAATGCATTATCTCCGACATTAAGTGATGTAACAAAAGAACCAGAGAAGTCAGGGAGATCCGTCAACTGGTTAGAGTAAACAATCACCTGGTTGAGGCTTGAGAGCGACGTGAGTTCTACCGGCACTGCACCCGTCAACTGGTTTTCGCCAAGATTGATGTTCGTAAGTGCGAACATATTTCCAATTTCCAGAGGAATCGAACCCGTGAGCTGGTTTACCTGCAAGAACAGATCCTGGCATGAGGTAAGACCGCCAATCGAAACAGGAATACTGCCTGTGAATTGATTGTTATTCAAGTGCAGGTAATAGAGTCCGGAGAGGCTACCGATCTCAGTAGGAATAGAACCAGAAAATTGATTATGAGCCAGAGACAGAAATTGGACTCCGGTCATATTGCCGATGTCGGCTGGAATTGTACCCGTGAAACCATTCGATGACAGGTCCAATGTATATAGTGATGACATTGTTGTGACTACCGTTGGAAAGCTTCCGCCAAACCTGTTATTGTGCAGAATGAGTTCATTCAAAGGCGTCGAACCGATTTCAACAGGAATAGTGCCGCCTATGAAGTTATTGGATAGGTCTAATACACTAAGAGAGGCGAGTTGACCTACTGTAGACGGAATTGATCCACTTAATTGATTACTGTTTAGCCTTATTGATGTAAGTGCGGTAAGATCGAAGATCTCGCCGGGTAAATTTCCGGTAAGCGAGTTGGCAGGCATTTCAAGGGTAGTCAATGCGGTTAGGTTCCCAATCATAGGAGGCAAGCTCCCTGACATTCCATTGCCGCCCAGATATAATTGCGTTACGCGATCACCCGAAACAGTGACGCCAAACCATGTACTGATAGGATTGCCGGTCAGCCAGTTCAGATTGTTGTTCCACGCTGGTCCATTGGTTGCGTTGTAAATGGCAATCAAAGCCAGGGAGTCAGTCTGCCTGCCTGGAGTAATAGGAGTAGTTGTGGCCGACCCCTGAAGAGGAGCATCCACACGGTAATTAATATGCCCTCCTACATTATTATAACTGAAAATGCTATAGGCGTATGTCTTGTTCGATGCAAGAAGATCGTCATTGAAGGAGACGGATGGCCCCGCGTACGCAATGGTAGCGTCTCCGATTGACATCCCTGTGAGATAATTCATTCCGTCTTTTGGGGTCACGGCCGGAGGCGTCGCGCCTAACTTGCGCAGGACAACATATCCATCTGCGCCACTTGCCGTGAATGAGCCTGCGACCGATGCATTGGCGGGCGTAAAAGCCAATCCTGTTGGCTGTGCCGCTGGCAACCCATCCAGCACACCGTATCTGGTGATGTAGCCTTCCTGGAACTCGCCTGTAGTGAGACCGTTGTCGTCGGTCGTGGGATCGAAATCAACATGACCCGTCAGTGATCCGAAGACAATAAAATCATTGCCTCCGTTTGATTCTACAACGCCGCCATCGTAATTCTGCGTAGGACCGCCAAAGGTGAATCCATGAACAAAATTCCCTGCATCGCTGATCGTTGAAACAAAGACGTCGTAATAACCATTGCTGTTAAAGTTCAATACTGAAGCACTTGGATCAAGATCGATAGACTCGTCCAGAAAACTACCCGTCACCACAACATTGGTATTGGAGATCGCTACAGAAGTGCCGTCATCGTATGCAGGCCCGCCCCATGATCTGGCCCATAATAGATCCGCTGTTGGGCTAAACTTTGAAAGGTAAGCGTCGCCATTTGTGTCCTGGCTTGTCATATTAACAACACCTGCATTGGGATCGAAATCTGTCGTCTCAGCGAAAGACCCTGTAACATAGAAATTACCAGCCGCGTCAGGCGTAATGTCAAAAATTCCAGGCGCGCCAAATGATCTACCAAAAAGGAAATTACCTGAAAGATCATGCTTAGAGAACCATGCGTCAGTTCCACCAACACTTGTCACCGCGGCAACACCACCGGACGGATCGAGGTCGACCGTCCCGTTAAAATTCCCAGCAGCATAAACACCGGTTGAATTAACCTCGAATGATGAAATACTGTAATTTTCAATATGTTTTACCCAGCCGAAGGTATAAAAGTCAGCAAGCTTGAGTACAAATCTATTCGTTCCACCGTTCGACATCAGTTCTGTTACACCAGCGCTGGGATCGAAATCAACGGCTCCTTCGAAAACGCCAGTGAGGTAAAGCTCGTCGCCCACAACACTTAGATCAGTTGGCGAATCATAACCCCAGGAACCAAGCGGATACGCATCTTCAAATGTTCCTGTTGTTGCATCATAGCGGGCAATGAAAATATCGTGATCGCCATTGGCATAAATATCGAAAGGGGTAGAGGTTGGCTCAAATTGAGCATTTCCTATAAATCGGCCGGTGAGAATAATTTTCCCTGAAGCTGTGACAGCAATGCCAACACCCGAACTATTGTCGTACGTCATAATTTGACGAACGAACACCAGCTGTCCATTGGGATCATATTTCGAAAGAAAAATATCCTGCGATCCAACAGCCGACATCGTTACTTCGGCCAACGTAGGATCAAAATCACACAAACCTTTGAAAAAACCGGTAGCGTACACGTTGCCTGCCGCATCAATATGGGTATCGACGACGTTATAAACAGGGAAAACATCGGGAGCCTCCTGTACTTGTACTGGTTGCATTGTGTTTAACCAGGCATACGGAAGTTCCTGACTTTGAGCAACACTAACACCAACAATAAGGAACAGCGTGAGAAGAATTCTGTAAACAGGTCTCATTACGGGTTATTTAAGGTTAGGAAAATAAATCGAACACAAGGTACTCGAAAACACAAACGACGGCAAGCGACTTTTGTATTGATTGTGTCAGAAATACACGTTAAACAAAAGAAAAAGGCTTCACTTGCGTGAAGCCTTCATTAATATGTATTTCGACGAAGAGGTAACCGGAATTACATCATGCCGCCCATGCCGCCGCCGTGTGGCATTGCAGGCGCTTCTTTCTCTTCCGCAATCTCGGAAACGACAGCTTCAGTTGTCAGCAATAAGCCGGCAATTGACGCAGCATTTTCAAGAGCAAGACGAGTAACCTTCGTTGGATCAATGATACCGGCAGAGAAGAAGTTCTCGAATTTGTTGTCACGCGCGTTGTAACCGAAGTCGTCCTTCGCATCGCGTACTTTATTTACGATCACTGAACCTTCCTGTCCGGCGTTTTCAGCGATTGTTCTTAGCGGAGACTCAAGTGCAAGACGAACGATGTTGACACCAGTAGCCTGATCGTCGTTTGAAAGGCCTAGCGTTTTTACATCTTTCAGTGCGTCGATCGCACGAATGTAAGCTACACCACCGCCAGGAACAATTCCTTCCTGAACCGCCGCGCGTGTCGCATGCAACGCATCGTCTACACGGTCTTTCTTCTCTTTCATTTCAACCTCGGTAGCTGCACCGATATAAAGAATTGCTACACCACCAGAAAGCTTAGCGAGTCTTTCCTGAAGTTTTTCCTTATCGTAGTCCGATGTTGTCGCCTGGATCTGCGCTTTGATCTGGCTGATACGTCCGGTAATATCTTCTTTCTTACCTGCGCCGTTAACAATCGTTGTATTGTCTTTGTCGATATTCACTTTCTCTGCACGTCCCAGCATATCAAGCGTAGCGTTCTCCAGTTTGAAGCCGCGTTCTTCGCTGATAACCTGGCCACCAGTCAGGATTGCAATATCTTCAAGCATTGCCTTTCTTCTGTCGCCAAAGCCAGGGGCTTTTACAGCCGCAACGCGAAGTGCGCCACGGATCTTGTTCACAACAAGTGTTGCAAGTGCTTCGCCTTCAACTTCTTCAGCTACAATAACGAGTGGCTTACCCGTCTGAGCTGATTGTTCCAGGATCGGAAGCAATTCCTTCATGCTGCTGATCTTCTTGTCGTAGATCAGGATGAACGGAGAATCAAGCTCTGCCTCCATTTTCTCTGTGTTTGTAACGAAATAAGGAGAAAGGTAGCCGCGGTCGAACTGCATACCTTCTACAGTTTTTACTTCGGTTTCAGTTCCTTTAGCTTCTTCAACGGTGATCACACCGTCTTTTCCTACTTTATCCATTGCATCGGCGATCATTTTACCGATTGTTTCATCACTGTTTGATGAAATCGTCGCAACCTGCGCAATCTCAGTAGAGTTGTTGATTTTCTTAGATTGCTTCCGGAGGTTTTCAACAACAGCAGTAACTGCTTTGTCGATTCCGCGCTTTAAATCCATTGGGTTCGCACCTGCTGCAACGTTCTTAATACCATGAGCGAAGATCGCCTGTGTAAGAACCGTAGCGGTTGTTGTACCGTCTCCGGCAGCGTCAGCAGTTTTTGAAGCTACTTCCTTCACGAGCTGAGCGCCCATGTTTTCAATAGCATCTTTTAATTCAATTTCTTTCGCAACAGAAACACCATCTTTTGTTACGGTTGGCGCGCCGAATTTTTTATCAAGAATGACGTTGCGGCCTTTAGGTCCAAGGGTAACTTTAACTGCATCTGCAAGTTTGTCAACACCCTTTTTTATTCTGTCTCTCGCAGAAGTATCAAATGTTATTTCTTTAGCCATATTCTTAAGATTTTTGTTAGATGTAATTCAATTAGATAATGCCGAAGATGTCGGAGTTTCTCATAATGAGGTACTCAGCTCCGTCGATTGTGATTTCAGTACCGGCGTATTTGCCATACAATACGTTATCACCAACCTTTACAGTTACAGGCTTGTCTTTCAAGCCTTCGCCAACTGCTACAATTGTGCCTTTCTGCGGCTTCTCTTTTGCAGTGTCGGGAATGATAATTCCGGATGCGGTTTTTTCCTCAGCCGCTGCAGGTTGTACCAACACCCTGTCCTCGTTAGGTTTGAAGTTGATTTTTGCCATATAAATTGAATTGTTTTAGTTGAACAAATTTGGGTTCGCAGCCCGTTTAGCACCTTTTGTGCCAGAGCGAAAAGTCACGCGAATAACGGACATTTTTTCATCAAATGTCAGAGATATTCGACTTTCGGAATGCCACTGTCACTTAATCTGAGGCGGTCAATGGCAGCTTGTCAGTTCCCGCCACCGACAAAATGTTACCACCCTACAAAACGGGTATAATGTTTGAACTTTGAACCCGCGGAGACTTTCTGTATATTTTGTTGAGAAAAGTGTGAGTATGGAACGATTATCAAAAGACTGGCTGACGCAAGGTTTAGTGGATTTCGAGTACAAGAAATATGTCTTGCTGGCATATTTGCAAACCGTAAAGGAATCCTTCGATAAAGTCCACCTTTACCCCTTTATGGCCGATCTCGTTTTTCACTATCGGAACTTATTGGCTGTCAAGGAGAATAAAACCCTAATCCGCGAATCGTTCCCCAAGGAATTATCACTTGAGGAGTTCAATAAACTTGAGATTACATACCGGCAGATCATTGAAGACGATGCTGTAATGATGGAGCTGGAATCAATCATTGAGTTTGCCATCCCGCAGATCAAGGATTCGTTGCGCGAAGGATCCATTATATACGAGTATGTAGAATCGAAGTGCGAAATTGCTGCCGTGGGCGTGACACCTTTGTATGCCAACGAGGGATATTTGTTTGTAACACAACCTCCTGAAAATCAAACAAATGTTTATCGATATCAGGTTAGTATCTATGAAGACAGTCAGGAGCAGTTGCGTAGTCTGAATACACAATTTGTAGAAAACATCGAAAAGTCGCCGTTTTATACCTACGAGAACATTAAGCTCGACCTGATAAGACGTTACAAGGATCTGCCAAATCCTGCTGCATTCCTCGTGTTGTCAAAAATGAAATTTCCGTTTAACGAAACGCTCATGCCAGTAGCCAAGCGACTTTTCGTTAAACACATTTCGTCACCGACATGACGTAAAACAAAAAGCCATCCGTTAAGATGGCTTTTAAAATATCTTCGATTTAAATTATTGAGCTGTATCAGTGGATTCCTGTGTAGGCAGTGTTACATCCGGTTGCGTAACGACTGGCGCCTGTTCTTCGGCTGCATCGAGAATTTCATTCGTGGATGCCTGGTTTGGTGAAATAAATGTTGTTGACAAAGACAACACCATGATAGCGATTACAAAACCCCATGTCAATTTCTCCAACAAATCGCCGGTCTTCTTAACTCCAATAATGTTGCTGGCCGATGAACCACCAAACTGGCTGGTCAATCCACCACCTTTAGAGTTCTGAGCTAGAATTACCAATACGAGTAGTACTGCGAAAAAAATGATCAGGGAGATAACGAGTGTATACATATTAACTTACTTCTTCAGGTCATCAATTTGGGATGCAAAGTAAGCCTTTTTTTGAGGATATTTCCAAATTAACTTTTTCAACACTTCGATGGCTCGCTCCTTTTTCCCTTGCTTAACCAAAATCTCCACAAGCGTTTCGGAAATAATATTGTCGCTGAATTCGCCGGTTTTAAAAGAGTTCAAATCGCTGCTTGGTACTTGAACACGCTCCTTCACACCTGAAATGGAAGGCTGTGTTTTAATGAACTGGTCGATAATGTCGATTTGTTGTTTTTGACGCTCGCTTTCCGGTTGCAGTTCACTTTTTGTTATTTGGATTTCCTCAATCAAATTTTCCTGCGGCTGGTCTTTTCGTTTGCGTCGTCCCTTTGGAGCAACAGTCACGCTCGTGTTGGGGACGGTATCTGTCGCGTCAGCGGACTTCACATCTTCAGTCGTGCTGATTGCAGCCTGATCAATAAAAAGCATTTCGAAATTATGTTTTAACTCGTTCAAACGCGCAAGGTCTTTAATTAACGCGTCCGCCACGTCCTTTTCTCCATCTTCTTTAAATGAATTTGTTTTGCTCGCAGAGGTGACTCGGTTTGCATCAGGTTGAACGATTGGATCAGATTCAACACGAGCGGATTCAACATGAATGGCAGCTTGCGAATGATCGACTGGCGCGCTCACAACTTCATGCGCGTGAGGAGCGTCCGTTCTCTTTTCGAATTCCATTTCCATGATCTCTTTCAACCAGGTACGATCCGCTACATAGATCGCAGCTTCGTGTAGTTCATGATCGTGTGATGGCAAAGAAAACTCTTTACTGAGTTTCGCCGAAAGCACATGAAGTACCTGGCTGTAGGGAAATTCCTTTTTGGACGCTAGCACTTGTTCCGCGGTTTCAGCAGAATCCGCAGACAGATTTTTAGCTATCGAAAAAAGTACATTCTTGTCCAATGTCATCAGGCGTAAAGGTAAAAATAAGAAATTTTACCAATTCGCTACCGATGCGTTGAAGATATCGTTGATAATACGATTAAAGATCTCGCGCGTGTATCGTTCTTCAACATCACTGATGTTTAGTTCGTTAGGAATGTCCTGATAAAATGAAAAGCTTTTATCCTTGAAACTCATGTTTTCATCAAGGGTGTTGATGTACGTTGCCTTGATCGTGATCGTGAGACGCGTGTACGAGGCACTTGTCAGATCCTCGGGATTACCGGTTGATCGCGGCGCCACTGGCGAGTAACGGAAATCTGTAATTTCACCTTCCAGTTGTAGCTGACCCTCGTCCGGCACTACGCGCAGGTCAGAGTTTTGGATGAAGTAATTTTTTAATTCGTTACTCATGGTTTGGCCCATGTTTGCAGGACCAAGTTCTGCATTGTTATAGAATTCAGTAATTGAAATTGTCTCTGCACTGGTCGTTGATCCTGTCATTGAATACGATGCCGACACGCCGCATGATGAGAATGTTGCCATTACAGTAAATGCAGTTGCGATGAATACGCCGACAATGTTAAAAGATCCTTTTTTCACTATTCTATTCTTCAAGTTCGTATTGCTTAATCTTACGGTACAGCGTGCGTTCGGAAATGCCCAAATCACGTGCCGCATATTTCCTTTTATTATGATTTTTCTTCAGCGCGCGGATAATTAACTCCTTTTCCTTTTTTTCGATTGACAACGACTCATCTTCTGTCTCGTGCGTGATGTCCTGGATTTCTTCAATCTGGTCATCCGGCTGATTTGGTTGTGGCGGGATATTCAACACCCTATGACTGTGGTCCTTTGCGAGCACTGGTGCGCTTCCGATATCTTCGAAAAGGCGTGGATTGTCTTTCACCAGCTGATTTGCCTCGCCGTTGCCATTCATCAGATCCAACACAATTTTCTTCAGATCATTTACATCCTTTTTCATGTCGAACAAGACCTTGTAAAGAATGTCACGCTCAGAAAGGCTCTCTTTTTCCTGGTGTGGATGATACAACGCCGGCAGGCTGTTCTCGCGGGGAAGATACCGTTGAAGAATCTCGCCTGTTATTTCCTTGTTCTCAGTTGAAAGCACTGAGATCTGCTCAACAAGGTTTTTCAATTGCCGGATGTTTCCCGGAAAGCGGTACTTCAATAAAATTTCTTTTGCCTCGTCGGTTAGCGCAATTGGTTTTACTTTATATTTCTCCGCAAAATCAGTTGCGAATTTTCTGAACAACAACTCGGCATCACGTCCGCGCTCCCGAAGAGGAGGAACAAAAATCGGAACAGTGCTAAGACGATAATAAAGGTCTTCACGAAATTTACCATTCTCGACATTCCGCATCAGATTCACGTTGGTCGCCGCGACCACCCGAACATCCGTCTTTTGAACTTTCGAAGAACCAACCTTAAGGAACTCTCCGTTTTCGAGCACGCGGAGCAATCGTGCTTGAGTCCCTAACGGCATTTCACCAATCTCGTCAAGGAAAATGGTACCGCCACTGGTTACTTCGAAGTAACCTTTTCGCGCTTCATGCGCGCCAGTGAAAGAGCCCTTTTCGTGCCCGAACAATTCAGAATCAATGGTACCTTCCGGGATGGAGCCGCAGTTGATCGCAATAAACTGACCGTGCTTGCGCGGACTTAAATGATGAATGATTTTCGAGAATGATTCTTTTCCGCTGCCGCTTTCGCCGGTAATGAGCACCGACATATCGGTTGGCGCTACCTGCATGGCTACACGCACGGCGTTGTTCAATAATGGCGAAGTGCCGATAATGCCGAACCGCTGTTTAATGCTTTGTATTTCTGCGTCTGTAATAGTCATCAATCAATTACTTTACCTACAAGCGTGCCTCCGCTGCACTCGTCAATGTGAACGTTTACGTACTGACCTTTTTGATGATTGTCTTTCGGAAACACAACCACTTTGTTTGCAGAATTACGACCCTGCAACTGATCGGACGAGCGCTTCGAAGGTCCTTCGATAAGTACTTTGAAAACCTTACCGACATCCAGTTTGTTTCTCAAAAGTGAGTGCTCACGCTGCTTCACAATGATCTCGTCGAGGCGCTTCTTCTTCACCTCGAGCGAAACATCGTCTTTAAATTTTTTCTCGGCCAACGTGCCCGGTCTCTCCGAATAATAGAACATATAGGCGAAGTCGTACTGCACGTAATCCATTAACTCCAGCGTCTGCTTATGCTCATCGTCTGTTTCCGAGCAGAAGCCTGCGATCATATCGGATGAAATGCCGCATTCTTCACCCAGGATTTCGCGAATGCGCGCTATACGTTGCGTATACCACTCGCGCGTATAGCCACGATTCATCAATTCCAAAACGCGGTTGTTGCCGCTTTGGATAGGGAGGTGAATGTATTTGCAGATGTTCTCATATCTGGCCATCGTTGTAAGAACATCGTCGGTAATGTCCTTAGGATGTGACGTTGAAAAACGAACGCGAAGATCAGGATTGACATTTGCAACCATCTCAAGCAGATTGGCAAAGTTCACAACTTCAATGTTATCCTTTTTCTCAAGTCTCGCTTTATTGTTTTCGTTGGGGCTCCATTTGTATGAATCAACATTCTGTCCAAGCAAAGTCACCTCCCGGTATCCTTTCGAAAATAACTCCTTTGCTTCGGCGAGAATAGAGTGCGGATCGCGACTGCGCTCACGCCCGCGCGTAAAAGGAACCACGCAGAAGCTGCACATGTTGTCGCAACCGCGCATAATAGAGATAAAAGCTGAAACACCATTCGTATTGAGGCGAACAGGATTGATATCTGCATAGGTTTCTTCGCGTGAAAGAAAAGTGTTGATTGCTTTCTCGCCTTCATCAACCTGGAATATCAATTTCGGCAGATCACGGTAGGCGTCTGGCCCCGCAACCAGGTCAACGATCTTTTCTTCTTCCAGCAGTTTGGATTTTAAACGCTCGGCCATACATCCAAGAATGCCCACCAGCATATCCGGACGGTGCTTTTTCAGTCCATTGATATGGGTAAGTCTGTTCCTGACAGTTTGCTCAGCTTTTTCGCGGATTGAACACGTGTTTAGAAAAACCACATCCGCTTCTTTGATTTCCGAAGTTGTATCAAATCCCTCTTTTTCCAGGATTGACGCCACGATCTCGCTGTCCGAGAAGTTCATCTGGCAGCCGTAGCTTTCAATGTATAGCTTCCGGGCTTTTCCAGTGTTACTCGATTTCGAAACTTTAAAGTCCTCACAAGTAGGGGATTCCGTGGAAAGAATCCCGATATCTCCAATCAGATGCTCCATTTCAAGTAATTCAGAACGCAAAAATAGAAATTTGAGCGGTTAAAAATGACAAGTTGTCAGGTAATTTTGTTTTGCAGTGGCCAATTGTACATTGCATCTCGAAAATTTTTTCCCTCATGGCAATCATTAAAACGCTTCGCGGATATAGTCCCGTTTTTGGCAATAATTGTTTCCTGGCGGATACTGCTGTCGTGGTAGGGGAGGTTACGATGGGCGAGAACTGCACCGTTTGGTTCAATGCCGTGGTTCGCGGTGATGTTCATTCAATTACCATCGGCAACAATACGAATATCCAGGACGGCGCGATCATCCATTGCACGTACCAAAAAGCGAAGACTGTTATCGGATCCAATGTCTCGATTGCCCACAATGCCATTGTGCACGGTTGTACTATCCATGATAATGTGTTGATCGGCATGGGGGCAATTATAATGGATGATGCAGTTGTCGGCGAAAATAGTGTTATAGCTGCTGGTGCAGTCGTATTGCCGGGTACTATTATTGAAGCAGGCAGCGTCTATGCAGGTGTTCCGGCCAAACGCGTGAAGAGTATCTCCGATGAGATGAAAGAAATTATTCAACGCACCGCGCGCAATTACCCGATGTATGCGGATTGGTATAAATCGTGAGTTTAAAATACTTTACTGCCCGACTTTTCTTATCTTAATTGACAAATAAAACCGCATGAACAGCAAGGGATTTGATACCAAAACCATCGAAGATTACCAGCAAAGAATGACCGCCGCCGGGAAGAATTATTTGTTTGATACGGAAGATGAAAATACAGATGAATACGTTCACTTTTATTTCATCGGATCCCATGAAAATAACCCCGTCATCTACGATGCCGTGATGTACACGCTGAGACTTCAGCATGAAAGCGAATTATTTGAACTGGCGGAGGAACGCGCCGCCGGGCATTTCCCTGACTACAAGAGGATCACGTACGGCGAAGACGAGAACGGAAACCTTGAAAATCTTGATCCGCTTGAAGAAGAGATCGGCCTTTATATCGCGGAAGTGATCATGGAATTGGAGGAGGAGGAAGCAGTTAAGGTAAGTGAGCACGTTGACTTGGATGTAAACACTGATTTTGGAATTGCGTTGGAAATCGGCCTTCATGTCGAAAAGATCACCGAAAAGGAAATCCTTAAGTTCATTAAAGATTTCAATGAAGACACGATCCAACTTGACGACACCTTATATTCCTTTCAAACGGAGGAGGACGTAGCCGACCAGTAAGATTTTACTTCCTTTCGAATGTTGCCGGATGTCGAATTCTGATATATTTGCGGGCTAAACTTTGAAACCCTGCATTTCATGAAGAATTTGTCGATTGTTTTGAACATCATACTACTGATCGCGGTAGTTGCACTCTATGTTCTGTTTTTCTCAAATAAAACTGGTGGCGTGAAAACTGCATCCGGCAGTACCGACAGTTTGAATCTCGATTTTAAAATTGCTTACATCAATTCTGATACTGTTCTGAAGTATTACGACTATTTGAAAGTAAATAAGGAGCAACTGGAAGCGAAAACGAAGAAAATGGACCAGGACTATCGGAATCGTGCCACAGGATTGCAGAACGAGATCAATGCTTATCAGCAAAATGTAAGTTCAATGACGCTTGGTCAGGCACGTGCTGCAGAAGAAGATCTTACAAAAAAGCAACAGAACCTCCAGATGTATCAGCAAACGCTTACGCAGCAATTAATGCAGGAGGAAGCTAAGCTTAACAAAGAACTCTACGACCGCGTTACTGCATTTTTAAAAGAGTACGCAAACGAGAAAGGACTTGTTATGGTATTAAAGTTTGACCCATCGAGCGACGTGATGTACGGAACAGCCGCTCTTGATATTACCAAAGATGTTATTTCGGGTTTGAATACAAAGTATCAGACAGAACAAACTACACCTGCCGCTGAGAAAGCGAAATAAATTCTGGACCCAAAAGACATTGCAGCCGCTCGTACAAAATATGGGCGGCTTTTTTTATATTTGATGGTCTATGTCTCTACCATTGGCTCAAATCCTGAAGGTTAAGTCTCAGGAACAAAAGCAGATTCTTTTGATGCTTGCAACTGGCTTCTTCATGGGGGCCTTCATTGCGACATACCAGGTAACAGCTGACTCACTTTTTCTTAACAGACTTGGACATGAACTAAATCGCGCGTTCCTTATTGCCGGCGCGCTCGGTATCGCCACGACATTTCTTTTTTCATTCTTTCAAAACTGGATCAAGTTCACGACGCTGGCCCTTAGCAGTGTCGTGCTCATTTTTATCTTTTCCCTAACAGCGTATTTTCTTCTTGAATTTGGAAACGAAACGTATCACAATACCTTCATTTTCGCTTTATATTGTATGTCCGGGCCGTTGACGGCCATCCTTCTGCTCAGCTTCTGGGGTTTGTTTGGACGGTTATTTAATTTCCGTCAGTCAAAACGAATTGTCGGGTGGATCGATACAGGTCAGCTGATTGCAGCTATCCTTTCAACGCTTATTTTGATTCCTTTTACTTCTGATCTCATTGAAGATACTTCGCGTTACCTGATTTTTTGTAGTGCCAGCATCTTTATCGTTTTTATTTTGCTGATTATCATTTCTTCTTCATTCGATCTTGCAAAAAACAATCCCCGCGAGTTCGGTTCGGATGTACGTGAGAAAACCAAGATCGTTAAGCTGCTGGGCGAGCGTTATATCCTGCTTATGTCATTATTTCTGCTCGTGTCAATGACGACGCTTATGCTTAGTCAGTTCTCGTTTCAGAAACTCGTGCAGGAACAATACCCGGATGAAGCAGAGCTTACACGATTCAACTCCTTCTTTATTGGTGCTGTGTATGGTCTTAGCTTGATCATGCAGACGTTCATCAACAACAAGGTGATCTCGAACTATGGCCTTCGCATTTCACTATTTATACTTCCGGTCATTGTGGGTGTTTTTGCAACTGCGTCTGCCGGGATCGGATTATTCTTCGGTTACGATAAAGTTCTGGCTCCCTCCGGATTTATATACTTTTTTCTCTTTGTAGCGCTCACACGCCTCTTCAACTGGACGATGCGTGACTCGCTCGAAAATCCTGTATTTAAGCTTCTGTTCATTCCACTTGATAGCAGTCTTCGGTTTAATATCCAGTCAAAGGTGGAAGGACTCATGAATGAATCATCGCGATTCGTTGCAGGTATTCTTATTTTCTGCCTTGCGCTCATTCCTGCCTTTGAGGTGCTACATGTGATGGGTGTCATTATTCTTCTTGTAGGATTGTACTGCCTGGCAGTATACAAACTATACAACGGTTACCGTGGAAAGATCCGCCAGAAACTGGAGGATGTAAACGATGTAAAGCAGGATAAACTGGAACGCGGGATTTCCCAGATCACGCACAAGCTCGAAGATTTCCTTCACGCGGCAACACCCGGAAAGGCCGTATTCTCTTTCAAGCTCCTTGAAAAAATCAACGCATCCAACATCGCCCACTGGATCAATAACCTCATCCGCAATGATGATGAAGCCGCGCGCCATTATGCACAGGAAAAACTGAATGAGCTAAAGGGACTTTCGATTTCTGACCGATATGTAATCAAGCTTGGAAATAACGTATCCTCAGAAGGAAAGAGCGTGTTGTCGAAGATGGACCTTCAATCCATACTCGAAAACGACGGTGACATTACAAAAAGCAGAGTCCAAAAACTGGCCCATTCTATCGACGCGAATGACAGACACTACGCGGCCGAACTTTTACTCCATACCGGGAAGGATGAATGTATTACGTTTCTAATGGAGTTATTGACCGACACTGAGCCGAAAGTTCGCAATACTGCAATCAAAACATCGGTACGGAAAGCAACGCCGGAAGTTATAAACCTGCTGATCGAGAATCTTCCGAATCCTGTATACAGCAACCAGGCGATGAATGCATTGGTTCAGATCGGTGTGGATACACTTGCGTTGCTCGAAGCTGCCTTCTACAGGAGCGGTCAGCATACTCAGGTGATGTTGAAGATCATCCAGGTACTCGGAAGAATCGGCGGCCAGCGTGTGAAGGAATTGTTGTGGAACAAGATCGATTATCCGAACAAGGTGATCGTTTCACAGGTGCTTCTGTCATTGGGTGAAGCAGGCTTCAAAGCTGGTATTTCGCAAATGACACGTATCAGGTATGCGATCGAAGCCGATATTGCGGACATTCGGTGGAATCTGAGTGCTGTCCAGGAAATTTCTGATGAAGCATTTTCAAAGCGAATCAAGGAAGCATTGCGGTGGGAAGTTCAGAATGATATCGAGCACATTTATATGCTGCTGGCGATGTTACATGATACACGATCCATCCAGCTTGTAAAAGAAAATATCGAGAGTGGAACGGCCGATAGTATCACGTATGCAGTCGAATTGCTGGACGTATTTCTTGCCGATCAGTTGAAGCAACGCGTAATCCCGATACTTGACGATCTCTCCGACACTGAACGGATCAGTAAGCTCGAAGATATATATCCGCGTGTAAAGCTTGATTCCAAACTTGTCCTAAAGTTCATTATTAATCGCGACTTTACGCAGTCAAACCGATGGACGAAAGCATGTGTGATCAAGCAAATCGGAATGCTTAAAATTGCCGACTTCAAGCTTGATCTCATTGCGCAATTGTTTAATCCTGATTTACTTATCCGCGAAGTTTCCGCGAAAGCGTTGTTTGAGATAAATCCGCAGGAATATCACGCTCACATCAAGCGTCTTGGCGATGCGACGAGAAGGGAACTGGACGACCTGATCATTCATCAGAAGAAATTGATAAGATTCGATAAGGTAATGTTCTTCATGACCTTGCCGATCTTCGAAAACATAGCAGGTGTTACGCTGACATACCTGGCGGATATCAGCGATGAATATCGGATGAAGGAAGGCGAAAGCCTGATCCTGGATGAGCGATCGAACAATTTCTTTTATCTCCTGATATGGGGAAATGTAAATCTGATTCAGAAAGGAGTGGTGGTAAGCACGTTTACGGAAGGCCAATTTGTGGGAGAAATGCTTGCGCTTCCAAATTTCGTTAACACAAATTTGCTCGTGGCTACGCACGAATCTGTGATCGTTCGCTTTAATAAGGACCAATTTTATGAACTTCTGTCTGACAATGTGAAGCTGGCTGATAAAGTGATTGAGTATATTCGATGAATCGTTCAAAGAAAATCTTTCTTGCTTGCGTAGTTCTTTTCGCTGTTCTTCTTGGATATGCGAGCTATGATATCAGTTCCCGTACAACTTTCCCGGGCTCCAAACCGCAATTGAAAGAACGTCTGGAGAATAGTCTTACCACGCCCGATTCAGTTACCGCCGGAAAAGATTCAGTAAAAAATTAAATAACGAGATACTTATATTGTTGCTTCGTTATATTTTTCCATTATATTTGAACCAGATTAAAGCCAACTATAGACATGAAAATCCCCCTTTGTCGCGTACTTAGGGGGATTTTTCTTTTACGTAGCCTTCAAGTGGCATTTTAGCCGGGTTTTCGACAATTCATCCGCGAAAAATGCAGATCGGCGACGCCGACGTGCGAACACGGTAACGACCATATATCTTAGTATCAGATTAAAGCCAACTATAGACAATGTTAATCCCCCGGAGTCAAGGACATCGGGGGATTTTCGTTTTTACGCCTCTTTATGATAATTGTTGTTATAACATCTTTCGTTATTGCCGCTACTTTTTTAAATTGTCGGTATGCTAATCCGACACTCTTTACCTGCACTACTTACGAGCTTGTTACTTATTCAGGCCTGCGCGTCAAACGATCTTGACGAAGGTACTCCGCCTATTACTTGTGATGGCCAGATTGCAAGTTATACTAATCACATCCAGCCGATCATTTTAGCGAACTGTGCTGTTTCAGGTTGCCATAATGGTGATAATGGAACACAGCGAAACTGGACGGTCCCCGATAACCTGAAGGCGAAATCATCAGAGGTTAAAAGACGTATACTTTTGCCAGAATCGCATGCCGATCATATGCCTCAGGGTGGTACTTTAAGCAATGAAGATATTACCCGGCTTGTCTGCTGGGTTGATCAAGGTGCCCCAATCGATAATTAAAAAGGTGAAGAGAACGTTTTTTTCATTCGCATTAGTGCTACTGGTGGTGACTATGACCGCCGGGCAGAAATTTACCACCGAAAAGGGAGAGATAACGTTCTTTTCTGATGCCGCAATTGAAGATATCAAGGCAGTTAACAACGTAATAGGGAGCCTTTTCAATGTAGCTACTTCAGAGGTCGTTTTCATTGTAAAGATCCGCGATTTTACTTTTGATAAATCGCTGATGCGCGAACACTTCAATGAAAAATATCTTGAATCTGAAAAATACCCGAAAGCTACATTTCAGGGAAAAGTCAACGGTTACACACATGGGGCAGCTGCACAACAAAACGTGAAAGCTGTCGGGAAACTTTCCATTCATGGCGTTACACGCGACGTAGATGTGCCCGGTACCATGCAACTGGTCAACAATAAGCTGCTTCTCAAGGCAAAGTTCAAGGTGAAGCTGGCTGATTACAATGTTAAGATACCTACGATCGTATGGCAGAATATAGCAGAAGAAGTTGAAGTGACTGTCGATTTTATTTATAAACCTCTATGAGCAAGAAATCTATCATCACAATTATTTTCATGATCTCGTCTCTCGCTACGCTCGCACAGGAGGAGCTAATGAAAGAGTTAGAAAGCAAAGATCAGAATGAGACCGATTATGCTTTTCAAACGTTCAAAGGAACGCGGCTTGTTAACGGGCACAGCATTGAAACGAAAGGCAAAGGCACCCTCGAATTTATTTTCGCGCACCGGTTTGGTGAAGTAAACGGGGGCCTTTACGAACTCTTTGGTCTCGATGAAGCCTTTGTCAGGATTGGATTGGACTACGGCGTCACTGATCGGTTAAGCCTCAGTATTGGTCGGAATTCTGTAGATAAAACAGCGGATGGGTACGCAAAATACAAGCTACTTCGACAACAGAAAGGTACTAGCAACGTACCAGTTACAATGACAGTTTTAGGAGGGATCGCCTATCGCTTGTCGCCCAAAGAGGCACCCGAAGGATTTGGTAACATTGACCGTCTTGCATATGTAAGCCAGCTTTTGATCGCGCGAAAATTCAACACGAAGTTATCATTGCAAGTTGCCCCGACGCTTATCCATAAGAATGGCGCCTATCAGTCAATCGAAGAGAATGACCAACTGGCGATTGGAGTGGGTGGCAGATTTAAACTTACGCGAAGTGTCGCGCTTACAAGCGAATATTACCACCGGTTAAATCCCGTTGATAACGCGCCGTTCAAAAACGCATTGGGTTTCGGCGTCGATATTGAAACAGGCGGCCACGTCTTTCAATTGGTGATGACGAACACGCGCGGCTTAACGGAGCGCGCATTCATTACCGAAACTACAGGCGATTTTGGTGATGGAGACATTAATTTCGGCTTCAACGTGACGCGTACTTTCCAGTTAAAGAAAAAATAGAATTCCTTTCCGCGGTTCGCAGGTGGTTCCTTATTTTCACGCCTTTATCAGGATTACATATTGCTGCTCCTATCTATTGTCCTTTACCTGCTGATCACAGTTGCCGTTGGATTTTTTGTTTCGAGAAGAGTTCAGTCCACGACAGACTATATGCTGGCAGGCAGGAGCCTTCCGCTAATGTTAAGCGCGTCCGCAATGTTTGCAACATGGTTTGGATCGGAGACTGTCTTTGGTGCTTCATCACAATTTCTTGAGGGTGGTTTGTATGCTGTGATCGAGGATCCATTCGGGGCAGTTCTTTGCCTCCTGCTCTTCGGCATTTTCTACGTAAGAAAGCTTTATCAACTCAACCTGCTGACGCTCGGCGACTTTTTTAAAGTGCGGTATGATCAGCGCACCGAGATCATCGCAAGCCTGTTTCTGGCATTGCCCTACATTGGTTACATAGCCGCGCAGCTTGTCGCAATGGGTCTGATTTTGAATGTTGTTACCGGAATGGTCTTGTGGGAGGGTGTAGTGATCAGTGCTGTGGTCGTAACTATTTATACCTACGTGGGAGGAATGTGGGCGATATCGATAACCGATTTTGTTCAGACGATTATCATTATCGTCGGATTATTTGTACTCGCGATAACCCTCGCGGATCAGGCGGGAGGAATTGCCCAGGTAATGTCTGATGTTCCCGCTGATCGTTTTAAGTTTCTTCCTCACGCGGACACGAAAGAGATTGCAGCCTACATTGCTGCGTGGGCAGTGCTGGGATTGGGTTCGATTCCATCACAGGATGTTTTTCAGCGCTCGATGTCGTCACGTTCGGTAAACACTGCTATTTGGTCGTGTATCATCGCTGCATTTTTATATCTGACGATTGCTATGTTACCGCTATTCATCAGTTTATGTACACAGCATTTATATCCGGAAACTATAACGGGCGATAGTCAGCTTTCATTACCAGGAATGGTTTTAAAGCATACCGCTATGCCTGTTCAGATCTTATTTTTTGGCTCGTTGTTGTCAGCGATCATGAGCACAACGAGTTCCGCCATTCTTGCGCCGGCTTCCATCTTCTCTGAGAACCTGATCAAACCGCTCATGCGGAAGAAAATTTCAGACAGGCAGTTACTGTACGCCACACGTATTTCAGTGTTGTTGTTTGCAGTATTGGCGACTGTGATGGCTTGCATGCGCTCGAACATATACGAACTCGTCGGTGAATCATCAATCCTGAGTCTTGTATCATTGTTCATACCATTAACCCTCGGACTTTACTGGAAACAATCGAGTGCAATCGGAGCCTTGCTCGCAATGGTGTTTGGTATGCTCGCGTGGTTTATATTTGAAGCTTATGACACAGAATGGCCAAGTCTGATTCTGGCAACGATGGTGAGTCTTTGTGCCTTCATATTTGGATCGTTATGCTGGCCTTATAAGAAAATTGCACATGATCACAGTTGAGATTAACAGGCTTAATGATGCCTTTCATTTTCAGGCATCGAATGAAAACGGGAACACCATCCAAATGGATGCTTCACCAGACATTGGCGGAACAAATATGGGCATGCGCCCGATGCAATTGCTGCTTGCGGCGTACGGCGGATGCAGTGCTATCGACGTGGTCAACATTTTGAAAAAGCAGAAGCAACCTTTAAATGATATTAAGATCACCGTAAAGGGTGAAAGGGAGCAAGGCACTGTTCCTTCATTGTACACGAATGTACATGCGCATTTCCGGTTGTACGGACAATTGGATCAGGAAAAGGCCGCGCGTGCTGTGAGCTTGTCAGTCGAGAAGTATTGTTCCGTCGCGAAGACCCTTGAGGCAAATACCAAAGTCACCTATTCTTTTGAAATCATTCAATCATGAGCGAACAAAAACACTTCGAAACTGACGCGATCAGAATGCAGCATGCGCGATCAGATTTCCGTGAGCATTCAGTGCCGTTGTACCTAACGTCGAGTTTTGTTTTTGATGACGCGGAACAGGCACGTGCCATGTTCGCTGATGAAATTCAAGGGAACATTTATAGCAGATATTCGAATCCTAACACAAACGAGTTCATCCAAAAGCTTTGCGCGATGGAAGGAGCGGAGGATGGTATCGCCACTGCTTCCGGCATGGCCGCGATGTATTGCAGCATGACCGCACTACTCAAAAGCGGAGATCACGTGCTTGCGTGTCGTTCTGTTTTCGGTTCAACACACCAGATACTGAATACACTCTTTCCGCGTTTCGGTATCACGCATTCTTACGGCGACATCAATGAACCTGAAACGTGGGAGCAAAAGATCACGTCAAAAACAAGGATGATCTTTGTAGAGACTCCTTCGAACCCGGCGTTGGATATCATTGATCTTGCGTGGCTTGGGAAACTCGCGGCGAAACATAATTTAATTCTGAACGTCGACAACTGTTTTGCGACACCTTATCTGCAGAACCCAATTAAATGGGGAGCCCATATCGTAACGCATTCTGCGACGAAGTTTATGGATGGACAGGGACGTGTGCTTGGAGGGGCAATCGTTGGCAACAAAGACCTTATCAAGGAGATTCGCTTTTTTGCACGGCACACGGGGCCGTCAATGTCGCCGTTCAATGCGTGGGTGCTTTCAAAAAGCCTCGAGACGTTGGCGCTACGAATGGATAGGCATTGTAGCAATGCTGAAGCATTGGCAAAGTTTCTCGAGGGCCATCCTCAGGTCGCAAAGGTTAAGTATCCTCATTTACCATCTCATCCGCATTATGCCCTTGCAAAAAAGCAGATGGCGCAGGGCGGTGGGCTTGTGACATTTGAAGTAAAAGGTGGTCTTGAGCAGGGAAGGAAGTTCCTGGACTCACTGCGTATGATTTCCCACACCCCGAATCTTGGTGACACACGTTCGATTGCAATTCATCCAGCATCAACGACGCATTCAAAACTTACAGAAGACGAGCGACGGGCCGTTGGTATCCTGCCAGGATTGATCAGAATCTCAGCCGGACTGGAGAATGTCAATGATATTATCGCTGATGTCGATCAGGCGATTAATATTGGTAGCAATAGCGCTGCGTATATTTAATACGTTGGCATTTCGGGATCGATCTCCTTTGCCCACGCAAGGATGCCGCCTTTGAGATTGTAGAGATTTTCGAAGCCGTGATTTTTCTCAAGCCATAAAAGCATATCACCGCTACGCTTGCCGCTGCGGCAATGCATCACTACCTTCTTATCCTTGGAGATCTTCTCTACGTTGTTCGGTATGTCAGACATTGGAATAAGCTCGCCTTCCAGATTACAGATGTCATACTCGTAAGGCTCACGTACGTCGATAAGTTGAAAATCCGCGCCTGACGCTTTCATTTTTTGTAATTCCTGAACGGTAACTTCTTTCATGACTTGTTCTTTTGCTTCCAAATATTTGTTTTTAAACTGATTTATGCCACAAAAATCTTGATAATCAATTAATGATCTGATGTTATCGCGCGCGTTGTGGTTTACCAGCCCAATGGTTGTTTGCGTCATCGATATTCCATCGAATATTAGCAGCTTGTCTGCTACCGGAGAAGCAAAGCCGGTAACAATTTTCATCACCTCATGTGCCTGAAGACAGCCAATTATTCCAGCTACAACGTTCAGGACTCCCGCCTCAGCGCAATCTTTTACCGTGTTGGGGGCAGGTGGTGTCGGAAAGGCATCTCGGTAGTTTGAAGAATACCCTGAACTTATTTTCAGATTAAAGACAGACACCTGTCCTTCGAATCCCAGCACAGCTCCGTACACCAATGGCTTGTCCGCCAGCACACATGCGTCGTTAATGAGATATTTTGTCGGGAAATTATCTGTTGCATCCAGTACCACATCGAACTCGTTGATGACATCGAGGGTATTCGAAGAATCAAGTTTAAATGAAAAGCATTTGACATCCACGAGTGAATTGATGGCGCGTATCCGATCGCGGGCTGCATCCGTTTTTCTCATCCCAACCTGTTCTTCCGAAAAAAGAATTTGCCGATGCAGGTTTGTGACGGACACAAGATCATTGTCGACGATGCCAAGCGTTCCGACACCGCTTGCGGCCAGGTATTGGAGAGCCGGGCATCCCAATCCGCCTGCCCCGATTACAAGTACGCTTGTGGATTGCAGTTTAGCCTGCGCCTCGGGGCCAAAACCATTTAAGATCGATTGTCGTTGAAAGCGATAACCGTAATCTTTGATTAAATTTGACATGATTTCGGCGTAATGATAACCAATAAAGATTCCCCGTCAAGGATGCTATGGTCTTAAAATTGCGGCGAAATTCGAGAACCCCACGGATATGCGTTTAGTCAGCATCATTCTTTTAGTACTGATCTTTTGCGGTACCGCCATAGGTCAGGTTGACCAGATCAAGAGTTCCTCTGGCGGAAGGTCGCGCGGAGGCGAAACATCATCGGGCGGCTCAGGCGCTGGATTCGTGTTCGACTTGTTTTTCAACGTCTTTATTGGTGAGGTAATTTACGCCCAGCAGGAAAAGCTCCGCCGTCGTGATGAAATTCCGGGACTGGTTTCGCTTGACTTAATGTTGCAAGGCGCTGCGCAGCCATCCAGCTACTATATTTTGAATCCGCGCGTACGCGCAAACTGGGCGCTGTTTTCAACTGACTTCAGATTGAATTACATCGTCGAAGAGGACATTGAAAAGATGAAGCACATCCGCACAAATGAGTGGCAGATCCTTCAGTTTAATATTGTCACAACGGAAGACGCTTTGTTTCGTGTCGGGGCCGGATTTATCCAGGAGGCATACGAAAACCGAAACTACTATTCAGAGTGGACAACCGCGTTGCAGATTCATCCTGCAAACAGCAGGTTTGGTGGATTCTTAGAGTATCGTGACTCCGATATGCGGAAAGAGATCAATTCGTACGCAACGTACAAGCTATTCGATCAAAAAGCCTTCCATGGCTATCTCACCGGCGGCGTCGTGTATCAACGATATTTCCGGGAAGTGACAACGTGGGGCTTGCAGACTGGATTGATCGTTCGTCTATACTAATTTTCTGAGAACAATTTCCGCGACGGATTTCCCGATCGATAGTGAGGATGTTGCAGCAGGGGATGGCGCGTTGCAAACATTAACAGCCTTTTCTTCTTCAATGATCAGAAAGTCGTCGACGAGACCTCCGGTTCGATCACATGCCTGCGCACGAACACCGGCACCACCTTCAACCAAATCCGATTCCTGAACTTCGGGAATCAATTCCTGCAAAGCTTTTGTGAACGCGGCCTTTGAAAACGACCGGTACATTTCTCCCAAACCTGTTCGCCAATATTTCCTGGCCACCTTCTGAAATCCCGGCCATGCAAGCGATTCAACCAGCTCTTTCAGATTAATATCAGATTTCCTGTAGCCTTCGCGGCTAAACGCAAGCACGGCATTTGGTCCTGCTTCAACGCCACCGCGCATCATACGGGTAAAATGAACACCCAGGAATGGAAAGTTCGGATCTGGTACCGGATAGATCAGGTTTTTGACGAGGTATTCTTTCTCTTTGCGAAGTTTGTAATATTCTCCTCTGAATGGAATGATTCGAACATTGACATGCTCTGAAGTGAGCTGTGCAATCTTATCGGAATACAGCCCGGCACAATTCACAACAAGTTTGCCAGTGTGTGTCGTTTTATCCGTAATAACAGTTGCCGTTCCATTTTGATAACGGATGTCCAGCACCTTTTCGCTTAGGTTGATTTCAGCTCCCTTCTTTTTGATTGACGCGGCATATTTTTCAGCGACAAGCTTATAATCAACAATACCAGTTTGAGGGACGAAAAAACCTGCGAGACCGGTAACGTGTGGTTCATATTCTTTCAGTTCGTCTGCCGAAAGCATGCGGAAGTTTTTCAGTCCGTTTTGCGCTCCGCGTTCATACAGGTTCTTCAGGAGTGGAAGTTGTTCAGTGTGCGTGGCCACAACTATTTTCCCGCAAAGGTCGTAGGGGATTTGTTCCTCGTCGCAATATTGAATGAGCATCGAGTAACCATCGATGCAGTTTTTTGCTTTGAGGCTTCCTGGTTTATAGTAAAGGCCTGAGTGAATGACGCCGCTGTTGTTGCCCGTTTGATGTTTGCCAACCTCATTTTCCTTTTCGATCACGCGAACTTTTAATTCCGGGCGCTTCTTCAGGAGATTGAGCGCGGTTGCAAGGCCCACGATGCCTCCACCCACAACGATGACGTCTGTATTCACTATGATAATTTTGGGGCGAAAGTAATAAGAATTCACTTTCATCCGCTGCCCACTTCGTGTTCGCCATCAATGATTTTTACCTTCGGTTATTGTTGATTCAGGAAATTGGCTAACTTATTGTATTATGCTTTAATGTCAGAAAAAAGCATCTTTTTACCGTTTTGTCGGTGAAAGTCCCTTAATTTTGTTTGCTACGTAAGAAACCGTATAATTACCCCACTATGAGAAAAAGTATACTTCTGGTAATACTCTCTTTGAGCCTTGTTTCAGGCTACGCCCAGAATTACAATCTCCATACTGTTTTCATATATAGTTTCACGCGTTACGTGATCTGGCCTGAGGATTACAACAAGGGTGATTTTGAAATTTTGGTGCTCGGCGATACCCCGATGTACGAGACCCTGGTAGAAATGGCGAAGAAAAAGAAGGTCGGCGAGCGGACAATCAAGGTCACGAAAATCTCAAACCCAAGCGAAATCCGCAAATCCAATATTGTATTTGTGCCGTCGGACAAATCTGCGTCCCTTGGCGATGTTATTTCAAAAGTCAGTAATCAATCAATACTAATTATAACAGAAGAACCCGGGCTGGGCAGCAAGGGAAGCGACATTAACTTTATTATGAAAGAAGGTAAATTGGCCTTCGAATTAAACCAGTCGGCTGTTGCGCGACAAAACCTGAAGATTGCCAATGAATTATCCAGATTGGCAATATTGATCTAACCTGAACTATGGAAGAACAAAAGAAGAAGAGATTCCGCCTTCGCTTAACAATTGGCAACAAGATTCTAGGCAGCTTCATCGTCTTAATCGCACTTTTCATCATCGTGGTTTCTGTCATTTTTGGTAATGGCAACACGATCGATCGCGTTGTAACGAGTTCCAAAGACATTTACCGCCCTTCGAAAGAAGCGATTAACGAGTTTGTGTTGCTGGTTACGCGCTCACGGATGCTTGTTACTAACTGGGTTTACCTCCAGACAGATGCGGATAGCAAGACCGGTCTTCGTCAATTACAGGATTCAGATTACCCGGCACTAAAAAAACGTACGCAAAACCTCACCCAGGACTGGGAGGATGGTCAGCGTTTGCGCATGGACACAGTGTTCCACCTTTTTGATTCCCTTATCCAGATACAACGCGAGTCGATCATGGCCAACCTTCAGAGTTTTGAAAACTATGAAGATCCGACAATCAAGTTCATGGCCGAAAACTCAATTGAGAGCGAGGTCATTCCAATCACACGTCAGTTGATCAATAAACTGAACGTGATTGCAAAAAGACAAAATGAAATCACCGAGCAGTCTGACCAGGCGGTGATCAACGCGATCAACACCCTGAAGACGTTAACCCTTATCCTTGGCGGGATTTTCCTGGCGATCGCTGTGATAAGCGCCGTATACCTGGTTATCTCCATCACGAAGCCGGTTAACTTCCTGAAAAATATCGTGGAAAAACTTGGTAAGGGCGAGCTTGTGGAAGACAAGCGCACAAGCTTTAACAATGATGAGATCGGTGATATGGCCGTTGCGATGGATAACCTCGTGAACGGATTGAAAGCAACCACGCTTTTCGCTGAAAACATCGGTAACGGAAATTATAACACAAGCTTTCAGCCGTTGAGTGAGCATGATGTGTTGGGCAATGCCCTGATCAACATGCGCAACAATCTGTCGAAAGTTGCCGAGGACGACAAACGTAGAAACTGGGCAACGGAAGGGATGGCGCGATTTGGTGAAATCCTTCGTACTAACACTAATGATGTGATAAAGCTTTCTGATGAGATCATCGGGAACCTTGTCAAGTATCTGAAAGCAAACCAGGGGGCATTGTATATCATTGACGATGAATTGGAGGCTAATGAGCAAACCATGTCAATGAAGGCATGCTACGCCTGGGATAAGAAGAAGTTCCTGAATCATAAAATCTACAAAGGCGAGGGACTGGCAGGACAATGCTGGCAGGAGGGAGATACTATTTACCTGACGGAGGTACCTCAATCTTATATCAAGATCACTTCTGGTTTGGGTGATGCGAACCCGACAAGCGTTCTGATCGTGCCTTTGAAAGTCAACGATCAGATTTTTGGTGTGGTGGAGATTGCTTCATTCAACCTGTTCCAGGATTATGAAATCGAGTTCGTTCAGAAAATAGCTGAAAGCATCGCGTCAACGATCTCTTCGGTGAAGATCAACGCACGCACGCAGCGGTTGTTGGAAGAATCTCAGGAAATGACCGAGCAAATGCGCGCGCAGGAAGAGGAGATGCGTCAGAATATGGAGGAGCTCCAGGCTACACAGGAGGAAATGCAGCGCAGTACCTCGGAAACCGAGAGCACCATGCTGGCGATCAATTCAGCGTTAGCGGTTGCCGAGTATGGAACTGATGGTACCGTTCAAAAGACAAATCCAAACTTCCTGGATATCTATGGATATGCCCAGGATGAAGTGATCGGTGAACATCATCGGATACTGGTATCGAAGGAAGAGAAAAGTACAGAAGAATATCGCCAGTTCTGGCGCGACCTTTCAATGGGCTTCCCGAAAAAGGGGATGTTTAAACGCATGAACCGGAAGGGCGAGCAGATCACCGTTCATTCTAATTTCTCACCAATCCGAAACAGGTCTTCGGAGGTTGTGAAGATCATGGAGATCACATACGAGCAGCGTTAATCACGCTGCTTTGTTTTCATCGATACCGTTCCGTCTTTGTCGGATCTTCATATAGACCGGGTCGTCGTACTTTGTGTTAAAATGCACAACGCTCCGGATTTCGCTCAAGGGAACAGGATTTCTCCCGATAGGATAGCCGTGGAGGTCGAGTGACTTTAACTGAACATGGATATCGTTTCCGAATCCGTTAATTTCTTCAACAGCGGTTGTAATGAGTTCGTCTTCCCCGCGAAGAAAGAATCCCAGGACATTGTTCTCGCTCCTGCTGTTTTCCAATTCAACGATGATTTCATTTTTTTCTCTGACAGATCTTAAACCCGGAACATCAAACTCCATACGCACTTTCAATTTCAATCGATTGCGCTCAAACTTTTATGCCCGAGATAAATCATAAAAGAAAACAATCAATGTGCGGCCACTTATCTACAAACATTTCACGATGGGTACAAAAGCAAAAAAAGCTTCGCGTCCCGAAGCTTTTTTTGTTACCTAAACCTAAACCTATGAGAAGAATTACTCTACTCAATGATGTTTAACGGAGATGGTAATCGTGTGGTTTCACTTTTTCTAAAAAATTTCTGAAAAAATTATTGCTCCTTCTTCAGCTTGTCTTTAAACACCTTTTTAAACTTTTCCAGTTTAGGTGTGATCACATAGCTGCAATAAGGTGCGCTCGCGTTGAGGTTGTAATAATTTTGGTGGTAATCTTCGGCAGGGTAGAATGTTGCCGCGGGACTTATTTCGGTAACGATAGGATCGTTAAACGTGCCGCTCTCATCCAACTTCTTTTTATAAAAGCTCGCCCTTTCTTTCTGCTGATCTGAATGATAAAAAATGACTGAACGGTATTGTGTACCTGCATCAGCTCCCTGACGATTGAGCGTTGTCGGATCGTGCGTTTGCCAGAAAATCTCTAATAGCTCATCGTAACTTATCACCGCCGGATCAAAGCTTAGTTGAATGGCCTCTGCATGTCCTGTCAGGCCGCTGCAAATCTCCTTGTAGGTTGGGTTCTTAACCTTGCCGCCGGTGTATCCGGAAACGACCTTATGGACCCCATCAACGTTTTGAAAAATTGCTTCTGTACACCAGAAACAGCCGGACCCGAAAGTGGCTGTTTCAAGATTTGCTGGTAGTTCGCTCACTTGCTTGTTGTTTTGATCTTTTTGCTGTCCACAAGACGAAATTGCCATGACTATCATCAAGGCAACGCCCGACATCTTCATTAGCTTGAATAGCATATCTTAAATAACGCCGCTGTCGCGGGATAAAGTTCAAAGTAAGGCTCCGAATTAAGGGTGATTGTTGGTCAATAATTTTGGAGGAAGGACGCAAGTGCATTGTACATCTGCTTATCCAGTTCCTTGCGCACGTGTTCTTTCATCGCGCTGTAATCAGGTTTCTGCTCACCTTTCTCGCACAGCTTCTTCTCGTTCTTATCAAACGCGCGCTGATCGCCGCTGCAGGTTCCCCATGAACCACTCCAGAGTCCTTCACTTTCGAAATCCTGCGTAAGCACGATATTTCCGTTTTGGGTGTCGCGGATCATCACAGAAGCTCTTCCTGCGGAACGAGCTGTTGCCTCATAGCCGGTGAATTTTCCTTTCACCTTCTCATACACCGGTACTTTCTGATTGTTTACAACCTTCTCGCCGGTTTTAACACTGTCAGTTTTGTTGTACTCTTTTTTCTTGATCTGTGGTCGTCCTTCGTTATAGTCCTTAATAGAAAGAAGCATGTTGAGATGAATGGTATTCTTGTTCTCAACATTTGACACCGCCATGCTTTTGTTATACAGCGCAATGAACTGAAGGTCATCGAGTGAACGAACAACGTTGGCGAGTGATGTCCAGTTAGAATAATCTGATTCTTCGTACATCACTTTAAGGGTTCCGTCATCTTCCGCTTTCGTCATCATTTCAAGCGCTTCTTTGTAGCGTGGGACGAACTGTTCACAATCGCGGAAGTAAAAATAGGCCTCACGCGCGTCTTTACGGGTACCACGCATCAGCGATGCAATTCCGGCTTCGTACAGTTCATCGGCCGCTTTTTCTTTCAGTTCTCCAATCTGGGCGTAATAGTTTTTTGGTTGGCGAACGACTGTCATGGCTGCCGGCGATGATTTGATAGTTTCGCCAAGCTGATTAATCCTTTCATATACGCCGATTGTATTTCTGTACTTGAATTGCTCGCTTGAGGCAAGCATGTTTTGCGCCTCCTGTTCAAGTGATTGAACAGCCAACGGATAGGCGTTCTTCAGTGTCTCTTTTGATTTGTCATGATCAGGCTTCTGTTTCAACCGCATCACAGCTTTTACGACGGCATCGTAATAGTCACCGCGGTCGTAGGCTTTCTTGCCGGAACTGCATCCGGAAAGCAACGCAATTATTAAAAGGGAGGGGAGTAGACTTCCATTTCGCATAACAAGCAGGATTAGGTTGCAGACTTCAATACTGATGCCAATTTACAATTCATTGTGCAAATCGGAATCCGGATGTAGGAATATCCTTAATTTAGCCTGTTTTATGCAGGAAAAAAGTAAACGAGGATGTCGTCGATCGTATCGCGCCAGTTTCCCCAGGAATGGCCCTGGTTGAGCTCTTTGTACTGATAGGTACAGGTATTTTTTTCCAGGATATCTTTCATGCGTTTCGCGCCTTCATCTGTGTCATTGATCAGGCCCGTCGTCAGGAAAGTTTTAATAGGCGGATTTTGCGGATTGTCGCAAAATGTAAAGATCTCGGGCTTAAACCAGAATGCTGGCGACTGTATGCCCGCGAGTCCGAATACGCTGGGACGGGCAAAAGCAAAATAAGCGGCTGATAACCCACCCATGGACGTTCCTAAGATTGCGGTCTGCGCCGGATCTTTCGTGACAGCGTAATTTTTTTCGATGATCGGTTTAAACTCCGTTGTCAGAAAATTCAGATACGTTTCATTCATCGCCAGCTCCTGCATCCGCCGATTGTTGGAACGGTTTACGGGCTCGCGGTGGTCAATAAAAACAGCAACGACTGGTTTTATCTTTTTTGCGTGAATGAGATTGTCGAGAATGAGGATCATGTTTCCTAATCGCTCATGCATATATTCATATCCGTCCGTTACATAGATCACCGGATATGATTCGGATGCATTGTAGTTGATTGGTAAATAAACGCTGTACGTGATCTGATACCCGAGCAGCTTGCTGTTAAATAACATATCGGCGTCAACGTGCCCGCGAATCAAGCCATCGACAGGTTTCAATGCAATTGCATCTTCTTTCCATTGTGGCATTCGTAATTCTGAATTCGGGCTGCCACCGCCCACGCCTGACCATTGGTGGGCATCGTTGTTCGGATCCAGTATCCAGTGACTTTCGTTGATCACAATCTTGTAGTCCATGCGTGCGTCCAGCGGGAACGTCGCTTTTAGTATCCAGATGTTGGTGTCAGGAATGCGAACACCTTTGTTGTTAAAGCTCCTGTTGTATCCCCAGCCGTTAAAGTCTCCCATCCATGCAATAGTTCGCGCGTCTCCGCGATATAAAAATGCAACGGAATCATGCACGACGAGCGGAATGTTGCCGCGCTGAGTCAATTCATCCCAGGTAGTATTAATCGCAATACTGTCACGGGAATAGAGACGGTTGATTGTTTCGGAAAACAACTGATAATCCTGTGCAATGATTGTCGATGTCCACAGGAATGCGATAGCCAGGGAGAAAAAGTGTTTCATATCATTATTTGCTTACTTTAATTGAAACAGGGTCGTAAACATAGACAACACTGACTGCGGCGCAAATCATGAAAAAGCCGGCAAGGATCAGTGCGTATATGGGTTGATTGTTATAAACGTATTTTACGATCGGTCCGCCGATAACACCGTTCACAATTTGCGGAATGGTGATGAAAAAGTTAAAGATCCCCATGTAAATTCCCATCTTGCCTGCGGGGATTGAGCTCGAAAGAATTACATAAGGCATGGCCAGAATGCTTGCCCAGGCGATGCCCACGCAGCACATCGACAGGATCAAAAACTCTTTGTTCGGTGCGAAGAAGACTGAGATCAACCCGATACCACCGATAAGCAACGAGACAGCGTGAGTCTTCTTACGTCCGATCTTTGAGGCGATAGTAGGAAGAAGCAGCGCATATCCTGCAGAAACGAGATTGTACACTCCGAAGATTACACCCGTCCAGGTTTGGGCTTCCCGATAAAGGTCAGAACTTTTATCTGTGACAGGAAGCTTAAAGATGTGTGTGGCGATTGAGTCTGTTGTGAAAACCCACATCCCAAAAAGGGCGAACCATGAAAAGAACTGGACCAAACCAAGTTGCCGCATTGTCTTTGGCATCCGTGCGAGATCTTTGAAAATGACACCCAGTCCCTCCGGGGTTCCGCTCTCCTTCTTGCCATGATATTTCTCGTACTCATCTGGCGGATATTCTTTCGTCTTGATGACAGTCCAGACGATGGTTGCAATGAACACCAATGCACCAATGTAGAATGAGTACTTTACGTTATCTCCGACAACCCCTGCAGGAGCGTCTTTCCTGACCCCGAAATATTCAAAGAGAATATAAGGCAACCATGAGCCAATGACCGCACCGATGCCAATTAAACACGTTTGAATTGAAAAACCCATCGTCCGTTGTGAATCATCCAGGTTGTCGGCAACGAGCGCGCGGAACGGTTCCATCGATAAGTTGAAGCATGCGTCCATCAGCATCAGGAAACCGGCTCCGATAATCATCAATGGTGCAATTTCGCCGAGGATGCCCGCGTTGGGCATCAATAGAAGCGCACCCGAAGACAAAATCGCGCCTGTCAGAAAATAAGGGCGTCGTCGCCCGAGCGTGGTCCATGTCTGGTCACTGTAATGACCAACGATTGGCTGAACAATCATGCCAATCAATGGCGCGGCAATCCAGAACCAGGACAAGTGCTCGACTTCAGCACCGTAATTTCTGAGGATTCCACTTGCGTTACTATTCTGCAGGGCGAAACCAAACTGAATTCCCAGGAATCCAAAGCTCATGTTCCAGATCTGCCAGAACGAAAGCCTCGGTTTTGAAACTGAACTGGTGCTGCCCGCAATTACCGTTGATGCCATACTTGTCTTAATCTTTACGCAAGAACCTACTTAAATCCAGTGGATGTTAATCTCATCTTCCGAGTAATCGAACGTTGTAATGATCACGTCTTCCTGTGGTGCAGGCTCAGGATCCTTGATGGGATCATACTTTTCCAATCCGGAAAAATACTGATTTATCGCGTGATCGTAATGGTGGTCGCGGTTATTTAGGTAAAGCGCGGATATTGTTTCTTCAAAATGATGGAAGACGATCTTTATCTTTTTCCGGGTTGTTTTGAAATCACCCTCTTTCGCGTGGATCGTCAGCTTGTTCAATAATGCCTTGTATTCGATCAATCGTTTCGAGAAAGCCTTCTTTTCATAATCGAAAGAAACACCATCATCCTCGTATAAGAGAAAATCATGGTTGCCGACATCCTTGTAGATGTGGATGATAAGCTCTTCCGACTTCTGGCCCGTGTAGGATTTCGCAGCCTCCATTGGAATGATTGAACCTGCACGAACGAAAACCGGTAGCTTGTGTACAGGACATTCGAGGATATAATCCGCAGACCCGGCGAATTTCTTCCCGTCGTACAGGTAGTACCAATCGCCTTCAGGGAGATATACTTTTACGAAATCTTTGTTACTCTCTACTGGGGCAACGAGGAACGAGGGGCCGAAAAGATACTGGTTGTGGAATGATCCATCGTAAACCTTTGCATCAAACGGAAAGTTAATTGCCAGCGTGCGCTGAACAGGTAAACCAGTCATTGTCGCCTCGAAAAACACTGAGTAAATATATGGCATGATCTGGTATCTGAACTTGATATAGTTCCGTGAGATCTGCTCGACTTCCTCACCGTACGACCACGGTTCCGAATCACGGCTGTTGATCATGGAATGTCCACGGAAGAAAGGGGAGAAGGCTCCGATCGAAACCCATCGCGCAAACAGCTTCGAATCGGCATTGCCGACAAAACCTCCGACATCATATCCAGCGAACGCCACACCGGCAAGTCCCATGCTACTGACCATGCGGATGCCGAGCATCATGTGTTCATCGTACGCAACGTTGTCGCCGGTCCATACCGCCGAGTACCGTTGAATACCTGCGTATGCCGACCGCGTTAGATTAAACGGTCTGCGATTTTTCATTAATTCCTTCGTGCCTTCGTACGTGCTGCGTGCCATCATCAGACCGAACACGTTTCGTCCGCGACGAATGCTGGCGCGTTGTCCTTCAAAATCGAACTCAACGTTTTCCGGAAGCATATTTCCCCATGTTGCAATTTCGTTCATGTCGTTCCAGAATCCCTGTACGCCGAGTTCAACGTATTCTTTGAATTGTTCTTTCCACCACTGACGTGCCGCCGGTTTTGTAAAGTCGGGGAAATGACACCAGCCTGGCCAAACCTGTCCGGTGTAATACGTGCCGTCAGGATATTTCAGGAAAACATCTTTTTTGATCCCGTCTTCATAAGTAGCATATCCAGGTTCGACTTTAATTCCCGGATCACACATGAGCACAACTTCGAAGCCCATGTCGTCGAGTTCGTCAAGGAGTTTTTTAGGTTGGGAAAAACTGTCTTTGTGCCAGCTGAAGATCTTGTAGTCGTCCATATAATGGATATCCAGCACGATCACATCAGCAGGTATGTCTTTATCGCGGAAATGGCGCGCAATGCCCAGCACTTCCTTATCGGGATAATAAGAATACCGACATTGCTGATATCCAATGCTCCATAGTGGAGGAAGATTGATTCGACCAGTCAACAAGGTGTAATGACTGAGAATCTCAGCGATTGTATCTCCGTGAATGAAGTAGTAGTTCATTTCGCCGGCATCGGCTGCGAAGCTTGCGAAACGATTGTTCGAAGCGCCGAAGTTGAAAAACGATTTATGCGTGTTATCGAAGAAAATTCCGTAGAGATGATTGCCATGAATGCCAATGTAGAAGGGCAGGGATGAGTACAACGGGTCCGTTCCTGATCCATAAGCAAATGCATCGGTGTTCCAGTTAACGTAACCAGAGCCGCGACGGTCGAGCGGGCCGGTTTTTTCACCGAGTCCGATGAAGCGTTCGCCAGGCTGAAGTGTTTTGTATGTTGTTACCAGATCCCCACTCCAACTTGTTCCGAAGGCTGCGTCATCCTCGTTGATGATTTCATTTTTGTGATTAAGAAAGGAAAGTCTCGCTGCCGCCTTTGTGATTTTAACAGCAATCTTCGAAGTGGTTAGTTTGACGTGATCTTTTTCATCGTGCACCTCGAAGCGCGTTTCCTTTGGATCAGCGACGACGGCGTACGAGAAATTTTCAAAGACGTCATCTCGCGTGATCGTAACGCGGGCAATGGATTCGTTATAAATAACGATTTCAAATTTCTCTTTGCTTGTTTCTCCGGAAATGCCGTTGGTTGACTTTTTCCATGTCTTTACAGGACCAAGACTTTCACTGAGTGTTGATTTTATCGTTCGGGACATGACATTTAATTACCCGCCGAAGTAAATGGAAATATGCTTATTTGTCTAATGATGAAAGGAACAAATACCCGAAATCGATTCCACAATTGAGTTCAACCAGCGGTACTGAAAACAAAAAATCCCGGCGGTTGGCCGGGATCTGGATTTACTTTTTCTTTCCTTTTTTCAGCGATGAGTCTCTGACGATCAATCGTGTTTTCAGGATCTTTGTTTCAGGCTGCACCTCGATATCGTCGTTTTTACTTTTCAATTCGATCTGACGAATGAGAAGCTTTGCAGCTTCCTGGCCCATTTCAAAACCGGGTTGATCGACAGATGTCAACGGTGGATCAAGCAATGCAGTAAAGAACCAGTTGCTAAAGCCGACCACTGCAATATCTTTAGGGATCTTGAGGCCAGCGTCTTTGATTGCCTGCATGGCACCCATTGCCGCGGGATCGTTTGTCGCAAAGATCGCGTCAGGCTTATTGGCCAGCGCCAGTAAGCGTTCGGTTGACATCTTTCCTTCTTCAATCGTTCCGAGCGGACAAGGCATAATCAGACTCTTGTCGATCGGTATGTTGTTTTCGCGCAGCGCTTCGAGATAACCTTCGAGTCGTTGTTTTGTGATTTCAAGATTTGGCGGACCTTCCAGGTGGGCGATTCGTTTGCAGCCCTGCTCAATAAGATGGAGCGTTGCTTCCTTGGCCCCGCTGAGGTCATCTACGATGATTTTACTGGAGTTGGGCGTTTCGTATACACGGTCGAAGAATACCATGGGGACGCCTTTCGAGAGGATGCTCTCGATATGGTCGAAAGTATTTGTTTCGCGTGAAACCGAGATAAGCATTCCGTCAACGCGGCTGTTGAACAGCGCTTTGATATCGGTTTTTTCGCGTTGGAGCGATTCGTTTGACTGTGTGATGATGACATTGTATCCTGCACTGTAAGCGACATCTTCAATTCCACTTATTACAGTAGAGAAGAAGAAGTGAACGAGTTCGGGAATAATGACACCGATCGTGTTGGTTTTGCTTTGGCGGAGGCTGAGCGCGACAATGTTGGGCGTGTAGTTAAGTTTTTCAGCAAGCTCGTTTACGGCTTTTTTCGTTTGTGGGCTGATGTCCGGGTGGTCTTTGAGTGCGCGGGAAACAGTTGAAGGGGAGATTCCCAGTTCGCGGGCAATGTCTTTAATGGTTACCTGGTTGTATTTCATATTACAATTTTAAACAGTTGCCGGACATTTCCGCAACAGAACCGCAATTATTTGTGCAATAACCGCAAACGAAGCCGCAAACGTTCGCCCCAGCGGCATGAGTTTTGATTTTATTGCCGCTTCTTATGGCAGGTGTTTACTGCCCATTATGCGCATAAGGCAGCCGTTGCGAGCGACTGTATTTTGCGCAATCGATACCGCATCCGTTCGCGGCGGCGATTCCGTAGATTTTTCTGACGCTTTCCAAGCTTTCCATCTGCCGAAATGATATTTTTCATGGTCGTAAAAGTGAAATGTTAAACAATTACCTAACCCTTCAACATCTCGTATGATAAAATTTTACTCACTCAAACAGTTTCTGCTCATAGTACTGTTAGCGGTCAGCGTGCCTGCAATGGCGCAACAAGTGACTGTGACTGGTATCGTGAAAGCAGATGACGGCACGCCTTTGCCAGGTGTAAGTGTCGTTGAAAAAGGTACTACCAATGGCACTGTAACCGATGCGGATGGTAACTATTCTATTAATGTCGGTGATGGCGCAGTCATTGTGTATTCCTTTGTAGGATTTACGTCACAGGAACAACAGCCTCAGGGTCGGGCATCTATTAATGTAGAGCTTCAACCAGACATACAAACCCTTCAGGAGATTGTCGTGGTCGGGTATGGTGTGCAAACGAAGCGTGAAGTCACGGGATCCATTTCTAAAGTTAGTGGAACCGAGTTGGCAGAGATTCCCGTTCCCAGTTTCGAAGCTGCACTTCAAGGACGCGCGGCCGGCGTGCAGGTTATCCAGGGAAGTGGTATGGCCGGATCAGGTTCAATGATCAGGATTCGGGGGATTGCGTCGCTAAGTGCTGGTGGCGATCCGCTCTATGTGGTTGATGGAATTCCTATCTCGCAAGATTATTTCATGAACGGCGATCGTAATGCATTTAACAACAATCCGCTTGCCTCTATCAATCCAAATGATATTGAGTCCATTGAGATCTTGAAAGATGCATCCGCGGCTGCGATTTATGGATCGAGGGGCGCGAATGGTGTTATTATCATCACCACTAAAAGAGGTAAGCTCGGCAAACCTACATTCGAGTTCTCTTCGAAATTTGGTATCTCAAAACCTGCGAGAGAACTTGATTTTCTAAATTCAAAGGAATGGTTGCAATTGTATCAGGAAGCGTGGGAAAATGATGGAAACGTCGGCCCGGCCTCCTTACCAGGCGGTATCTCATGGGAAGATGCTTTACAAACGAATACGGACTGGGTTGATCTGACAACCCAAACAGGCTTTAAGCAGGAGTACAATCTTTCCATGTCACAGGGAGGAAAGAAGCTGACCAGTTTTATTGGACTATCCTACAGTGACAATGAAAGTTTCCTGGTAGGTAATACCTATCGCCGTTTAAGTGGTAGAGCAAATCTCGATTATCAAATACTAAGAAATTTAAAGGCGAGTTTGTCTACTTCGCTAAGCCAGGGTGTAAACAAGCGCGTAAATACTGCGTGGAGTGGGGGATTAGGCGCGGCTATGTCTGAAGCACTTCCAATTTTCCCTGTAAGGAATGATGATGGCTCTTATTTTACAGGAGGTTCGAATCCAGTACGTCAACAGGAGTTATTAGATCTTCGTACAATTGAAAACCGAAGTATCTCCACATTGTCACTTAATTATGAGCCATTAAAAGATCTTTCCATCAATGCCGCGGGAAGTCTGGACTACATGGATTTGAATGACTATCAATACGAGCCGCAAGAGTATGTGGGAGAAGATCAAGAGCCTGTTGCTCGCAGGTATCCGAATTGGGTGACGAATTTCAATACTTCGCTTACCGCATCTTACAAGTATAAATTGAATGAGCGTAACAACTTTACACTATTGGCAGGTGCAGAATTCCAGAAGTCTACAACCAAGCGTTACAATAGTATCGTAGCCTACAATGTTGACAAGCCATTATATGAGGATCCAACTTTTCCAGAAAGGTTTGACGACGACGGAAATCCATTGGCGAACCCGGTATATGAATCTGCAGCAGACGAAGTATTTTCTTTTATCAGCTACTTCTCAAGATTAAACTACGCCTATGCTGATAAATTGTTTGTAAAGGGTTCTGCGAGGGTCGATGGATCTTCCCGCTTCGGTCGCAATAACCGGTATGGATTCTTTCCAAGCTTAGGCGTCGGCTATTTGATTTCGCAAGAGGAGTTTTTTAGCAATGTCCCTGTCATCAATTTTTTAAAGCTGAAAGCCAGCTGGGGTATAACAGGAAACGCGGATATTCCGAACTACCAACGTTGGGGAACCTTCCAACGACGTGAAGGAAACGACGGAAGCCCTTATAATCAACAACCGATTCTTTTTCCGGTACGTTTAGAAAACCCAAATCTCCAATGGGAGGTACAAAGAACTGTTGATGTAGGATTTGAGGCGGGCCTTTTTGACGATCGCATCGTAGCAGAATTCGCATATTTCGATAAGAATTCATCTGATGTTCTCATTGACAGATTGGTTCAGCAGTCTTCAGGTTTCTCGAGATACTTTGAGAATATTGCTGAAATAAGCAACCGCGGTATCGAACTGAGTTTGAAGACCAGAAACCTGGTTCGTGAGTTTACGTGGAGCACGGAGATAAATGTTTCGAAGCTTCAGAACGAGGTTATCGACATTGGCGCGACTCCACCAGATGCAATTGGAGGTGCAGGTGATACACGGGTCGTGGAAGGACTACCTGTTGGCGTTAACTTTCTGAATCGTTTCTCGAGAGTTGATCCGGCCAATGGTTTGCCGATCTTCCTTGACAAAGATGGCAACGAAACTTATGAATTTAATCTTGCGGACAGGGTCCCTGTTGGTTCTGTCGTTCCTGACTGGACAGGAGGTATTACTAATACGTTCTCGTATAAGAATTTCGACTTAAACGTTTTGTTTACATTCTCCATAGGCGGCAACATTTATGATGATGCAGCCAAGAGGCAGCTTGGAATCGTAACCAATTGGAACATGCGTCGTGACATTGTTGATCGGTGGCAGAAACCAGGTGATGTTGCCGCATTCCCTCGTCTGACAAAGATTCCGACTACTTATGGTGGATTACCTAGTGAATGGAACCTTAACACAACGCAGTTCCTATATGATGCAACCTATGGCCGCTTGAAGAATGTAACCTTGGGATACAACATTCCGACATCTGCACTTGAAAAGATCCGTCTTAACAGTGCTCGCATATTCTTCAATGCAACGAACTTGCTGACCTTTACAAAATATCCTGGCCCTGATCCTGAGATTGTGAGAGACCACAACGGCAGACAAGGGCGAAACTTAAGTCCGAACGTGACTTATTTGACTCCACCTCAGGAGAAAGCATTTATTCTCGGCATAAACGTTAAGTTTTGATTTCTATGAAATACATAAAACACTTCTTTACATTCCTGATCTTATTTGCCTTTGTTGCTTGCGACGACTTGCTCGAACTTGAACCAAAAGGTGAAATTATTGCGGACGAAGCATTGAAGACGCCTGCTGATGTCCAGGCGTTGCTTAATTCTGCTTATGATGTATTACGCGGAACAGGTGGTGATTTTCTTGGAGGCAGGTTTCAATCAATCGCTGAGGTGATGAGTGATAACATTGATGGTAAACCTGGAAGCCTGGATAATGCTGACCTTCTTGCGTATTATAACAAGACATCTTCGTTCTTTACCGGGTACACACAAGCAATGTTTGATGAACCATACATTGTGATCTATCGGGCAAATGTGCTTTTGACAAGCATGGATCTTGTTCCCGGTCTGACTGACGAGGACAAATTAAGAATCGCCGCAGAGGCTAAATTCCTTCGAGCCCTCAGTTACTTCGAACTTGTTAGATTATTTGCGCAACCTTACGGCTATACAGCCGATAACAGCCATCTTGGTGTGGTCGTTCGCACAACGCCGAATGCCGATCCTCAGGATAGAAATACGGTCGCGCAGGTGTATGAGAGAATCGTTATTGACCTAACTGAGGCCGCTGCTGAATTGCCCACCACTAACAGTGTCTATGCTACGCAGTGGTCAGCAAAGGCTTATTTAGCAAAAGTATACTTCCACATGCATGACTTCGACCAGGCTTTTGAAATGGCGAACGATGTTATAGAAAATAGCCCTTACGAATTTAATACCTCTGCAGACGAATATGCTAACCGTTATTCACCAGGAGGAACAAATGAAGCAGTATTTGAGCAGGTGAGTTCACAAAATGATCATCGTGGCCCACAGTTTAGCACACACTTCCGAACAGATCAGGCTACGCCTCCGACGTTGAGAATTTCTCGTAACATGTACGACGTTGCGACAAGTGATCCAGCAGATATCCGCGGTCAACAGTGGTATACGATCGTCAATGATGGAGAGTCGGATGAGCGGATTTCAATCAGCAAGTTTGACGGTGACAATTATTTTGACGTGCCAATGATCACTATAACGGAATTGAAGTTTATACGCGCAGAATCATCAGCAGAAATCCATACAGATTTTACGCAGGCCCTTGCAGACTTAAATGACATTCGGAATCGTGCAGGGTTGGCTGACATCACGGATGTCGACGACAAGGCGGAGTTACTATCGCTGATCAGGGTGGAGAAACGTAAAGAGTTCGTAGCTGAGGGAATCAGATTTCACGATTTGAGAAGGATAGGCGCAAAAGGTGAAAGCGTCATCATTCGTGGTTCTCAGTGGAATTGCCCGGGGATGGCTATCCAATTCCCTGATGGTGAAATTGCAGGAGCTGGGGGGACGGAATTCTTTACGCCAAACGAAGAAGGAGGATGTTAAATCGATTAAAACACTTACAGATGAAATTCATTGCAAATAGATTAATAATACTGGCGATGGCTTTTGGTGTCATCAGCTGTATAGAAGAATTCGGCGACACGGGCGAACCGATGGATCGTCATGCACAAGTGGTCGGTACATGGAAAGTAAACAGCATGATCCAGACCGATTTGCTAACAGACAATCCGGATAATGCAGTTGTTGATATAACGGACGTCTACGCTTTTGAAGAATACACCCTAACGCTTAATGAGGATGGTTCTTTTACAACGTCAAACACGGGTAATGCCCCTGAATTTGTCATTCAAAACGGGTCGTGGGCATTTAACGACGAGGAATTTCCATCGTCGCTGATTCTTACGAGTGGTTCAAACACATCCGTACTCGACTTTGGTTCATTGAACAGCCTTACTGATCGAAATGAATTAGAGGTAACATTTACCAGAAAAGTCGTTATTCCTGATGATGAAGGTGTCGATCACGAGGAAGATGCAATCGCTTATGAGTACACTTTGTCAAAAACAAACTGATAAGAAATCATGAAAAAAATAATACTTCTATTCACGTTTGTTGCTTCAGCCCTAATTTCTTTCGGTCAGTCTGCAACAGCAGACCCTGCGGGGTTTACCGCTGACGACGAGGTAACAATTACGATCAATACAACAGGCACAGGCCTGGATGGATATACAGGGGACGTTTACGTGTGGACGTGGGCAATAAGAACCAATGGGTTGCCAAACCTTGATGCGCCGACTAATTCAAATCCTGCAGGCGCAGGCCAGGCCGCTGCGAAGATGACCAGGTCTGAGACAAATCCGAATATCTACACCATTACGTTTACACCTTCGGAGTTTTACGGTGTTCCAGCGGTACAGTTCGACAAGATTGGTATTCTTGCCAAAGGAGCCGACTGGTCAAATGGACAAACAGCAGACTTCGTAATAGAAGTCGAGCCGCCTGTTTTTGAATCTCCGGTAATCCGTATTTTCCCGACCGAGTTCAGCGCCGATGATGTCGTAACTATCTTTTATGATACCAAACTTGAGGAGAATGCTGAAATGAAGGCCGTTGGAGAATACTATCTGCTTACGTCTATTGGAGGAACTAATGGCGAAGATGATCTTGATCCAAACGACTATTATAAACCTATCGGTGAGGAGACAAAGCTCATGGCTGTGGGAAATGGTGTATTCAGGATCTCATTCGTTCCAAGCCGATTCTTTGACCTTGCAGAAGGAGATGTGATTGGGCAACTCCTCTATCTGATCCAGAATCAAAGTGGAACGCTAACGAATCCTCCTGCAGGTTTTGAGATCCTTAAGAAAGATGTCCGCGTAAAGGCAAATTAAAATGAAAGACATGAAAAAGATTTTATACTCATTTCTAATAGTGTTCGTGGCCATCGTGAGCTGCGAGCAGGAAGAATTCCCGGGCTCGGGCCTTGAAAGCCTTCGGGACTTCACGTTGACACCAGTCCCAAATTCAAGAATTGCTTTGAATTCACTGGCGCCGGATGAAGAGATTTCTATCACCTGGCAACAAGCGCGCTCCGGATTTGATTCACCGGTTACATACACATGGATGTTTGATGAGGCCGGAGGAGACTTCAGTAATCCTTTAATCTCCCTACCGTCAGACAATGACGGAATGGATCCGAAAATCACTTTTACGAATGCTGAACTGGAAGCCGCCCTGGCGGATGCTGCAGTTAGTGCAGGCAGCGAAATTCACGGAATATGGGCTGTTCGCGCGACGAACGGTGATGTAACAAAAACTTCAGCATCAAACGTGTTGGCAATGATGCGTTATTCTGAAGCGGTTATGACCTTTGACCTTATTGGTCCCGAGACTAATAGAACCGTTTTCTTAAAAGAAGCGCAAGCCGACGAAGATCTTCAGATTTCGTGGGAGGCAACAGTTTCTGGAATTGGAACTCCGATAACCTACAATGTGATATTTGATGAAGTCGATGGTGACTTCTCGGACCCAGTGTTATCACTGGAATCGGATGATGATGGCGCAGCCAGCACCCTGACAAAGACACAAGCGGAAGTTGAAGATTTGCTTGCAGGTATTGGCGTAGACGAGAAAAGCAAAATTGACCTGAAATGGACAGTAGTAGCTACTGCCGGAGAAGTTACTCAAATGGCCAACGAGCCTTTTAATATAACGCTCGTACGCTGGGGTACTGAACTAAGATTATTCATTGAAAACGTGCCGGATCTTGCCCCAAGCGGAAAAGAGATTTTTGCTGCAGGCTCTTTCGGATTTCTTGGAAATGGCACGGTTGACTGGCAAACGCCGGGCAGCAACCCTGCGCTCCAGCTTTCCAAGAATGAAGCAGATGGCACTTACTATCTCGACATAAATGTGCCAAAGGGAACTTCCTTCGAATATAAGTTTGCGCTTGCAACCACTGCTTCGCCGACCTGGGATAACGGCGAGCAGCAACTCAATGCTGCCAATGATGGTTGCGAAGGAATTGCCAACAGACAATTCACGTTCGATGGCACCCAGGATGTTGTCAGCCATACCGTTGTTTCCTGGGAAAGGTTTTGTCCATTCGATGTTGTTGAGTTAATATTTGAATTAAAGAGCTATCCGGAAATACCTGCAGGCTACGATGTTTACATGGCTGGTTCATTTGGAGATCTCGGAGCTTTTGGTACCTGGAATCAGCCGGGAACGAATCAGGAATTCAAAATGACAAAGGGAGAGGACAATGTCTACCGCAAAACATTCCTTGTTT
>DASPJN010000181.1:0-21527 GCA_035628595.1 Chryseosolibacter sp. | reverse complement strand
AGCTCGTCATTAAAGACGCGATTGCAGATGCATTCCTGCAGCAGATCCTGCTAAGGCCAGACGAATATTCAGTGGTTGCAACCCTGAATCTGAATGGAGATTATATCTCCGATGCACTTGCCGCAATTGTTGGTGGTATCGGTATCGCACCTGGCGGGAATATCAACTACAAAACCGGGCACGCCATCTTTGAAGCTACGCACGGTACAGCGCCTAAGTATGCTGGTCAGGATAAAGTAAACCCTGGTTCTTTGATTCTTTCAGGCGTGATGATGCTGGAGTATATGGGATGGCAGGAAGCTGCTAATCTGATCATCAACGGACTGGAAGGTGCTATTTCATCCAAGCGCGTCACGTACGACTTCCATCGCCTGATGGATGGTGCAACATTGCTGAAATGTTCTGAGTTTGCTGATGAAGTAGTGAAGAACATGAAATAGATTATTTTGAGACGTTGATATCGAAGGGCTATCCTGAACCAGGGTAGCCCTTTTGCTTTTTACCCGGCCTTGTTCACATTAAGTAGGTCTACAAAAAATTCGAGTCTGTTCGGAGAAATCTGTACGCAGAGCCTTGAAGGGACGACAATCCGCGAACGGAGGACAGTGCCCATCGCAGTTATTCCAACGTCAGATACTACCAATTAGGCTCGGCTTGATAACCACTGCCCACCTATACAAACAGTTGAAACACCGACGCATGATGGAAAATCACTTTTACACAATGCTGATATACTTTTGCATGGAGCTAAAACACTTTTGCATGGAGCTAAAATACTTTTGCACGGTGCTAAAACACTTTTGCACAGAGCTAATATACTTTTGCACGGTGCTGTCCGCTCTCGGCATGGACAAGATATACCGCCAACATGGCGTGATCGCCTTTGAAACAGTGCTAATAGCTTTCGGCGGAACGCTAATAGCCTTTTGCAGAACAGAAAAACACTTTTGTAAATTCGAAAAAGTAGTCGGTTTGGACGATGGGTGTCCCCACTTCCGAAGGCGCGGGTCTTTCGACCCCAAAAGGATTAAGTCCAATAGCGTTGATTTAATCCGTACTATTTCTGCCTGATGGGTTAGATTTAACCATCGCCGATCCAGAGTTTCGATTTTACATCTGGTTTTTTTTAACGCGAAATTGACATTTCGGTCCTCGGCATAGAAATCAGAAAAATCCCGGCGGCCTTCTAAAAAGTAACCCTTCTCATAAAAAATAATTCCTTGCCATTGCTCGCAAGAACCCTGTTCCGGTTTACCTTATTTTGTATCTTACGAGATACATCGGTTTAACACTTCGATGCTAACCTCAAAACCCCACTATGAAGGCTTTAATTCTAACGCTTACTTTTTCGGCGATCTCTTTTTTTGCATTTGGCCAGGAACCTACGATACAGGCATCCGGTATTTCGTTTTCTAGCGTTACACAAACCTCCGTAACGATCACCTGGACGATTGGTAATGGTTCTAGCAGACTTGTCGTCGGAAACCAGGATTCAGCCCCGCCCGCTCCTGGCGATGGCGCTGTCCATTCGGCAAATGCTGCCTGGGGTCTTGGTGATGCGGTGGGCGGAAGCAGCTACGCTGTCTATAACGGTGCAGGCAACAGTGTGACCGTTACCGGTCTATCACCAAATACGATGTACTATTTTCAAATTTTTGAATTCAATAACGTTGGCTCGCCAAATTATCTGACAAGCACGTCCGGCAATAACCCTTCAAACGTTACCACCCTGGCTTGCGAAACAGCAAACGCGGGCAGTGATGCGCCATTCTGTTTTGGTAGTTCAATCTTCTTATCGGCTTCACCCATTGCGGTGGGTACAGGCACCTGGACGATCCTTTCTGGTGGCACGGGCACCTTTAACAACATGAATGATCCGGCAACGCAGTTTACGCCTGACGCCCCCGGAAATTTTACGCTGGAATGGAGTGTGACCGATGCCTGCGGAACCACAACGGATCAGGTGACAATAACCGTAGATCCGGTTCCGACTATAAACGCTGGGAGCGATGTTAATGTGTGCGAAGGCACAATAATACCATTGTCAGCAACGCCTTTGCAAGGCGCCGAAATCGGAAACTGGAATGTTGTACCTGCTGACGGCGCATTCTTTGACAACACTTCTAACCCATCTACAAATTTTCACGGAAATCCCGGGACACTTAGCTATACGCTCACCTGGCAGGTATCCAGCATTTGTGGTGGTTTTAACGACGATCTCACAGTTACTTTCGACCCGTTACCAGATATAGCAGACGCGGGAATTGATCAGAATGTATGCGGACCTTCGGCGTTTCTTTCTGCCAATACACCTCTTTCCGGAACTGGTATATGGTCAGTTTTCAGTGGGACTGGCGGAACATTCAGCCCGGACAACCTTGATCCAAATGCGACTTTCATGGGAAATGAAGGTGAAGTATACATCCTGGAATGGACTGTTAGCAGCGGAACCTGTGCGCCAACCAACGATCAGGTTTCAATTACTTTTAACTTCGCTACCGTGACTCCTGATGCCGGGACGGATCAAAGTGCTTGCGGAAACTCAATTGTGCTCGCGGCTTTACCACCATCAAATGCAGAAGCAGGATTATGGACAGCCAATCCTTCGGCAGGAACATCGTTTTCAGATGCATCGGATCCAACGGCTACCTTTTTTGGCGTTGAAGGAAATGTCTATACGCTGACGTGGAATATTTCAAATGGCTCATGTTCGCCCCAATTCGATGACGTTATTATTACGCTCGATGATATGCCTGACGCGGGCATCGGCAACTCAACCGGTACTTGTAACGATGTCTCAATAACCCTTTCAAATTATCTACTTGGCTCGCCGGACCCGGGTGGTGTATGGACCCAATCATCGGGTCCTTCGGTGGTAATACCTAGTGGGCCGAGCGCGGATCTTACGGGCGCGATAGCCGGTGTTTATGTTTTTGATTATACAGTAGATAATTTGAATTCCTGTCCACCCGCAGTAAGCCAGATTACCGTCACCGTTGAGGAGCAACCCGACGCTGGCAGCGATAACACCGTATCAGCTTGCAATACAGATGCAGCTTTTGATTTATTCGCCAATCTTGTGGGTGCGCCGGACGCGGGTGGGATCTGGACATTGGAGCCTGGAGCACCACAATCAGTGCCAGTTACGGGAAACACAGTTGATTTCACCGGTGCATTGGCAGGAACTTACGTCTTTGAATATTTTATTCTGGGTGTTAGTTGTTCAGATGCAACCGCGTACGTGACCGTCAATGTTACGGAAACGCCAACAGCCAACGCAGGAGCTGATGGCGAAGCCTGCGAATCAGCGGGAAGCTTTGTTGTTACAGGCGCATCTGCTTTAAATTATTCAAGTGTTAGCTGGTCACACTCAGGCACTGGTTCGTTATCGGATGGAACGACGCTCACACCAACGTACTTTTTTGGAATCGGCGAAACCGGCCCTGTCACGTTGACCCTCAATGCGCTCGGCAATGGCACGTGCACATCCGTCCAGGATGACTTGATTTTAACAATTACCCAAAATCCTTTTGTAAACGCGGGCACCGATTTCATCACCTGTCAAGGGACTGGTAACTATAGTATAATTGATGCCACTGCAAGCTTCTATTCGTCGATCGTTTGGAGCACATCAGGCACTGGTACATTTACAAATCCAAATAGCCTGAATACTGACTATACTCCGGATCCTGCTGAAACAGGTGCCATTGTACTTACACTTACGGCCACCTCGACCGGAAGCTGTTCACAGGTAATAGATTCTAAAACACTTACCATTGACCCGACGGGAACGGTGGTCAATCCGGGAAATCAAACGTTGTGTAACGGATCCAACACAAGCCCGATAGTTTTCTCAGGAACAGCTACTACTTTTTCATGGGCAAATGACAATCCTTCAATTGGCCTTGCGGCTAACGGGAGCGGAGATATAACGTCTTTCACAGCGATAAATGGCGGAGCTGGCAACCAGATTGCCACAATTATTGTCACGCCTGACAACGCCGGATGCCAGGGGACACCTGAAATCTTTACCATCACGGTTGAAGCATCTCCGACAATTGCTAACGCGGGCGTCGATATCGCGCAATGTAACAACAGCACTTTTACACTGGCTGGCAACGCGCCTTCGGCAGGCACAGGATCATGGAGTGTGATTAGCGGTGGTGCAACGATTGTCACACCTTCTTCGCCTACATCACAGGTCACAGGTGTTTCACCGGGTGTAACATCTATCCTTCGCTGGACCATCACCAATGGCTCATGCACTAATTCTTTCGACGACGTAAACCTTTCAAACTACGCTGACCCTGCGGCTTTAGCCGGCGCTGATCAGACGATCTGCGGAACTGGCACAACGCTAGGCGCGACAAATCCATCTCCTGGATTTGGAACGTGGTCGATCATCTCGGGCACAGGCGGAAGCGTTGCCAATTCACCCGACCCGACATCACCGTTTAGTGGCGTGGCTGGCGAAACGTACGTGCTCAGATGGAGTGTAACGAATGGCGCTTGTACAAGTAACTTTGATGATGTTCAAATAACACTTGAAGCCAGCCCTGATGTGGCTGCCGCGGGCGCCGATCAAGCCGTATGTTCAGTATCTGCAGTCCTGTCAGCCAATAACCCGTCCGTTGGAACGGGAGGCTGGACGGTGGTCTCAGGCACGGGTGGCTCGTTCGTTTCTGCTGCCAATGCTGGAACAACCTTTAACGGCAACGCGGGCGAAACGTACGTTTTGAGATGGAGCATTGCGAACACGTGCGGCACGCAAACCGACGATGTTACTATTACATTCGAGTCGTCACCAACATCTGCAAATGCAGGCACGGATCAAAATATCTGCGGTACTGGTACAACCCTGGCAGGGAACTCGCCAACGGTAGGGACAGGAACGTGGACAATTATATCAGGTGCGGGAGGGAACATTTCGAATTCGCCTGATCCTTCATCACCGTTCAGCGGAACAGCAGGGGTTACGTACGTGCTCCGCTGGACAATCGTTAATGGTACCTGTGCGCCAAGCATGGATGATGTATCGATTGCCTTTGAACAAACACCGACAACTCCGGTAGCGGGCACCGACCAAACGGTGTGCGCGACATCAACCCCACTGTCTGCAAATACTGCGATTAGTGGAACAGGCAGTTGGTCAGTGATATCAGGTACAGGAGGTTCATTCACAGATATCACCAATCCGTCTTCAGATTTTAATGGAACCCCGGGCGAGGTTTATACATTACGCTGGACAATTTCAAACGCATGCGGGTCAAACGCTGATGATGTCATTGTTACGATGGAGCAGTCGCCGACAACAGCCAATGCGAACGTTGACCAGATTGTTTGTGGACCAACAGCCCTGGCTGCAAATAATCCTTCTGTTGGAACAGCTTCATGGAGCGTTATTTCCGGTGACGGCCTTCATAGCAACTTAAATGTGTTGGATCCTGCATCAGCGTTTGACGGAAGTATCGGCCAAACGTATGTCCTCCGCTGGACAATCAGCAATGGTACTTGTACACCTAGCACCGATGATGTATCGATTACCTTCGAACAAACACCGACCACAGCTGTTGCCGGTGTAGACCAGACTGTGTGTGCCACAAGTGTTGGACTCGGAGGAAATAACGCAACCGTTGGTACGGGGGTGTGGTCAATTGTGTCAGGAACGGGTGGCGCATTTATAGATACCACCAATCCAGCGTCAATCTTTAATGGAAACCAGGGTGAGACGTATACCCTGCGATGGACGATTGCAAATTCATGTTCGTCAACCTTTGACGACGTGACGATAACGATGGAACAATCGCCGACGACCGCAATCGCAGGAACGGATCAAACGGTTTGTTCGGGGATCGTGCTCGATGGTAACGCGCCGGCTACCGGAACAGGCGCATGGTCAATTGTTACCGGCGATGGTTTTGGTTTTATCGGAACTCCGTCTGATCGCAATTCAACTTTTACCGGAACGTCAGGCCAATCGTATACGCTGCGGTGGACGATCACCAATGGTGGTACCTGTCCTGACTCGTTTGATGACGTTGTAATTAACATTGAACCAGTGCCAACTACGCCGGTAGCTGGTGGAGATCAAACGATCTGCGGTACCATCGTGGCGCTCGGCGCTAACGTTCCTACCATCGGAAACGGAACATGGAGCATTGTCAGCGGAACAGGTGGAACATTTGATAACATCAATGACCCTTTAACAAATTTTACCGGTTCGGAAGGAGAAGTTTATACACTCCGCTGGACGATCGACAATGCCTGTGCTGTAAACTTCGACGATGTGATCGTCACACTTCAATCACTCCCAACGGTATCAAATGCTGGCGTTGATATGAATGTTTGTACAACAACGGCAACACTTGCAGCAAATGCGCCCACGGAAGGAACGGGTAGCTGGACAATCATTTCAGGTGCCGGAGGAGTATTCGTTGATGACACAAATCCGGTAACTGATTTCGATGGTTTGGAGAATGAAACATATATTCTTCGTTGGACAATCGATAATGGTCTGTGTACACCAAGCACAGATGATGTGATGGTGTATTTTGAGCCGGCACCAACACAGGCCGCTGCTGGTGCGGATATAGAAATCTGTGATGGTATTGTAACACTCGCAGGCAATACACCGACAACAGGCTCGGGCGCGTGGTTCAGCGCTACAGGAGGTATTTTTTCTGATCCGCTGAATCCGCAAAGTACATTTGAGGCCGACCCGGGAACATATACACTTGAATGGGGAATTACGAGCGGTACATGCCCACCTTCGGTGGATGAGGTCATGATCACCATCAATCCTGTGCCGGATATGTTTATTAACAACCTCGCTCCCGAGATTGCAAGCGGTGGCACAACGAGTATTTTATTAGGAAGTTCTTTACCTGGCGCAGGCTTCCAGTATATGGCAAATGCTCCGGCGGAAATTACTGGTGCCGGAAATGGATTTGAAAACACAATAGAGCAGGTGCTCGAAAACAGCTCTGGCGTTGATCAGGTTGTAACGTATGATATCACACCAGTCTCGCCGGAAGGTTGCACGGGAACGCTACAAACAGCTACTGTTACTGTGTTGGGTAACGTGAATCTGCCGACGGTGAGCGAGGCGGATTCACTGGTTCTAGTCTCCATTTATACAGCTACAAACGGCCCGTCGTGGTTAATCAATACCAACTGGTTAACCGGAAAGGTAAATACGTGGCACGGCGTTACCGTTAACGATTTTCGTGTAACGGATCTGCAACTATCCGCTAACAATTTGTCCGGCAATCTTCCGGCATCGATCGCAAACATGGCTGAGTTATCAATCTTGATTATCGGCGGCAATGCACTGACTGGTGCCGTACCTGATCTGCCACCTGTGTTGACCTATATTGACCTGACAAATAATAACTTCACATCGTTCGGCACGACAGGCAATGCGCTGCAGACTGTGTCGGTGACCGGCAACGCATTGACGAATCTGCCGGATATGACGGGCAGTCCGTTGCAGGTGCTTGAGGTGGGATCCAACAACCTTACATTTGGTGACCTTGAACCTTACCTCGGCGTGGCGACATTTACATACTCACCACAAGCAGAGGTTGAAGATCCGCTCGATATTCTCGTCGACGTCGGTTCCGGTCGCACGTTCAATTCAGCAATAGACGGCACATCAAATAGTTTTAGCTGGTATAAGGATGGAACAATCATTCCCGGCGAAACCGGAACTTCGCTCACACTGTCAAACATTCAAACTGAAGACGAAGGTATTTACCACTACACGGCAACCAATAGCCTGCTTCCAGACTTAATCCTATCACGCAGTGCTATAGAGATGAAAGTGTCTTCCCTGAAACGTGATTCAATTGCCCTGCGAACAATTTATCAGGCCACCGGTGGAAGTAACTGGAGCAACGATGCTAACTGGCTCTCGCAACCATTGGCAACCGGAAACTGGTTCGGCGTCACCATTACCGATAACCGCGTTACCGCCTTAAGTCTTCCTGGAAACAATTTGACTGGAGAGATGCCAACAGCCCTGAAAGACATCGGTAACCTGACGAGCATCAACCTTGCAAATAATCAACTGACACGTCTACCGGTACTCACCTCTTTAACAGGATTGACAAGCCTCAATGTTTCCGGTAACCGTTTGCACTTTAATTCTTTGGAGCAAAACGCAGGCATCGCCGGAATCAATTACAGCAATCAGGCTGCGATCGGTGAAGAACAAACATTTAAGATCCCGGTAGGTGGATCACACATACTTCAGGCAAACGTTGGAGGGACTTCAAATATTTACACATGGCGAAGAAATGGAAGCACAATCAACGTTACCAGCAACAGGATCGACATTACGTCGATTGGTCGTCATAACATGGGTATCTATGATTGTGAAATTACCAATCCGCTCGTGCCAAATCTGACGCTACAAAGAAGCACCGAAACAGTTTGGGCGGTGACAAGTATCAGCGGAACCATCTTTTCGTCAAGTGAGGTATCCGCAGCGGAAGGGGTAATTCGTCTGTTGAAAATTAATGCTTCGGGGAAATACGATACAACCGTTGTGCATGAGCTGAATGGCATTGGTGCTTACCAGTTCGATGAAATTATCCTGGCGGACTATCAGTTGGCAGCTTTCGTCGATACGGTAGCATATCCAAATGCCCTTCCAACATATTATAGCGAGGCACTTTATTGGGAAGAGGCGGATACCATTTTCCTAAACGGACCGGTCTCTGGAATTAATATCACGAGCCAGTATTTGCCGACAGCAGAACCGCAAGGTGAAGGAGTAATCCGCGGTTTCCTTGAAGAACCTGAAGACGAGGGCGAAGGAGGAAGAGTAAAGGCGAATAAACGTGTTGCCCGGGCTGGTACTTCAGTGCGGCGCGTTGAAGGTAGCGGACGCGAGCAGGAGGAAACGCTCACGCTCATTGCATACATTTTCACCAACGATAACGGAGAATTTGAATTCCAGAACCTGGAAGAAGGTGAATACAGGTTGAATATTCAATATCCGGGCTACCCGATGGATCCTAATTCATTCGTGACGATCACTGTTGGAACTGAGTTCGAGCAGGAGCAGGTTGTCAGTGCCATTGTGCAGGAAGGCCAAATTGTTGTGCGACAACTGATTGTCACCGGAGCTTCACCTGAGGGTTATGAGGTTGGCGTGTATCCAAACCCCACTTCAGAAATTTTGAGGATTGATTTTCCAAGTAGCCAATCATCCCGTCGGTATGCGATATTTGATTTGAACGGAAAAAGGGTGATGTCCGGATTTGCCACTGGTGAAAGTGAAGAGATTGCGGTTCGCAGCTTGTCGTCAGGTACGTATTTACTCCAAATCCTGGAAAATGGTAGAATTGGGAAAAGTGTACGGTTCGTTATCAAATAAGAAACTTGTAGATAATTTTCTTGTTGTCTCACAGGTAAAATTCGCTTACATTAGTCAGTGCAGTCGTATTTAATATCTAGTTTACGACTGCACTTTAATAGTTTTTGGTAGTTCCCTTGTAATAAGGATGCCGGTGCTTTGCCGTTCCTGATGTTGCACACTACTTTCGTGGATGTACAGCATTGCAGACGCCGTGTAAATACGTTGTCAAGAGTAACCATTATAGACCTTCAATTAACCCTAACCTCTTATGAAACCCGTTTTTAAAACCATTGCCATTTGCGGACTTATCTTTCTTTCTGTTTTGACTAATGCAAATATCTTGCGCGTCGACTCGAACGTCGGAAATGGTGCGCCTTATACGACTATTCAGGCTGCTGTTGATGCTGCGGTAGCCGGAGACACGATACAAATCGCAGGCGGTGCCGTGCCTTATTCCGGGCCCACCGTTAATAAGCAACTTGTGTTTATAGGACCTGGATATTTTCTGGGTGAGAACCCGGATACGCAACAAAATAAGTCACCTGCAAAAATTTCAGATGCGTTCACTTTTCAGGCAGGATCAAATGGATCGTTTGTCATGGGATTGCAGTTTGAAACTGGAACTTATGGCATCGCGCTACAAAGTGGCATTAGCAACATCGTGATTAAGCGTAACTATTTTGCAAACGGATCATATGGAATACTCTTCAACGCCACAAGCGGAGCAGCGAACAGCAATATTTTCGTCCAGCAAAATTATTTTGCATTCTCTCCCTGGAACCATACATATAACTACAGCAACGATGCATTCCTATTAAATAATTACATCGGTGGCTCCATTGACGGTTTGAATAATTCATCACTAACCATCAAGCACAACGTCGTTAACGTCACTGGTAATGCAGTATTTGCAGGATCTCCTTCAAATTCAAATATTCAGAATAATATTTTCATATTCGGAACGCTGCCATCAGCAACTGGCTTAGGACTGTCAAACTCATTCACAAACAATTTATGCGATGAGACAATCTTCGGGACTGCAGATGCCAATCAGGCGAGTGTGGATATGTCTACGGTTTTTGTGGTCAACCCTGTAGTCGCGACACCGGCAGGTACCAGTACTGACGGAAGATGGATGCTCGTAGGAGGTTCACCGGCAATCGGCGCGGGTGCGTCGCTAGAAGATTGCGGCATGTTCGGCAGCGCGGATCCTTATGTCCTTTCAGGCGTTCCGCCAATTCCGGCGATCTATGAATTAATAGCGCCAACGTCTGCTACGCAGAGTGGTGGACTTAACATCAACATTAAAGCAAAGTCGCGTCAGTAGTTCATCGTCCACTAACATAAATCGTGTACGATGATGAAGCATCAAGTTTTAAAGATCGCCTGGTTTTTTGCGTTCGCGATCAACGCAGCCTTCGCACAAAGCGTCAATAAGGTCGAGTATTTTATTGACGGACCTGATCCAGGTCATGGGGGTGGAACGAATGTCACGATTTCTCCTTCAGCGGATATTTCGCAGTCATTCAGTGTTCCGGTCTCAAGCCTGTCGACGGGTTTTCATATCCTGAATGTTCGCGCTCGGCAGGATGGTGACTCCTGGAGCTTAACGCAGGCGATGCCGTTTTTCGTCGTAGACGATGCAACAACGAATCTCGCGTATATCGAATATTTCATTGATTCAGATCCTGGATATGGAAGTGCCACATCAGTACCCTTCACGCCTTCTTCGGATGTAACAACAAGCTTTGCAGTTGATCTGACCGGAGCTACAACCGGCCTGCATATTCTAAACGTGAGGACAAAGTCGACTTCCGGAAAATGGAGTCGGGTTCATGCAGCGCCTTTTTATATCGCTTCGAACACGTCTACGAATATTACCGATATGGAATACTGGATCGATACAGATCCCGGAACAGGTAACGGTACGCCTATTAGTTTTACAACTTCAGCGGATGTTAACACGGCCGTGTCTCTTAACACGACTGGTCTTACAGGTCTTCATGTTTTTAACGTTCGTGTAAAAGATGCGGCGGATCAATGGAGCCTGGCCTATTCGCGTCCCTTCTATGTCGCATCCAATATAGCAAGCGATATTGCTGCGATGGAATATTATGTTGATACTGATCCGGGTTTCGGTGCTGCTACTCAGGTAAGTATCACGCCTGGCGCAGATGTAACAACTTCATTTGTAGTGAACACCGCAGCGCTGACAAACGGTCTTCATATTTTGAATGTTCGCACCCAAGACCTTGATGGAACCTGGAGTATCGCACAGAGTAAACCATTCTATCTTATTAATGGCGGAGTGTCGAATATCGTTCGGCTTGAATATTTTGTTGATACTGATCCCGGATACGGACTGGCTACCGAAATTCCAACTTCCGCCGGACCTGATGTGGAGGTTGCTTACAGCGTTTCATCGTCTGGATTGTCGAACGGTTTGCATATACTGAACCTCCGTGCAAAAGATGAAAATAATAATTGGGGGCAAACGCAATCATCACCATTTTATCTGATCAATGGTGTTGCATCCAACATTACCGAGATTGAATATTTCGTTGATGCAGATCCGGGAGTCGGGCAAGCCACTGCAGTATCTTTTACGCCAGGCGCAGATGTCACTGAAGCAATTTTTGTTGATGCAGAAAGTTTATCGCCGGGATTACATGTTTTCTCAGTGAGGATGAAAGACGAATTCAACAGCTGGAGCCTTGTTAACAGTCTTCCTTTCGTGATATCAAAAGGCGTGAACAACATTATTGGTTTCGAATATTCTTTCGATGCTGATCCAGGTGTGGGTAATGGAACATTCGTAGCAACGGGGACGCCTGCCGCCGACATCAACGAGGTTTTTAATATCGACATCAGCGCATTGTCACAAGGGAATCATAAGCTTTTTGTAAGGATGATAGACGCGCAGAACGTTTGGGGTATGACGGAAGTCGTTGATTTTTTTGCCTGTGGAATCAGCGCGCCAGTTGCAGTGGATGCCACAACCATTACCGATGAAAGCTTTAAAGCATCATGGAATCCGGTTTCAGGCATATCCACTTACCGACTAGATGTGTCAACCGACAACTTCGGGACATTCGTAACCGGTTATGAGGATAAAACATTGTCAGATACGCTTGATATTGTTTCAGGTTTGCAGCCATTAACATCTTACCAGTACCGTGTCCGAGCTGAAGGAGTATGTACTTCGGATAACTCAAACGTCGTTACACTCACTACGCTCGATATTTTGAACATCATCACAGATTCATTGAATCTCGTTACGCTTTATGACAACACAAACGGCGAATCGTGGGCTTCAAGTAACGGATGGCTTACCGGTGATTTAGCCACCTGGTTTGGAATTACAATTGCTAATGATCGCGTTACCGGAATCGCGTTGCCAGATAATAACATTGCCGGATCTGTCCCAAGCGAGGTTGCATCAATGAACGCGCTTGAAACTGTAGACCTTTCCGGGAATGAGATCAGCGCATTGCCTGATCTCTCGGCTATTAGCACATTAAGCTCGCTAGATGTCAGCGACAATCAGTTACAATTCGAATCGTTGGAACCAAACATTGGAATCTCAGGATTCGTATATGATAACCAGGCGGTAGTCGGCACAGCTTCCACCGTGGAGGTATATGGACAGACCAGTCATGAATTAATTGCGCTAGTTGCTGGGGCAAATAATATTTTTACCTGGAAACGCAATGGTGCTTCGATCCAGCAGTCTTCAGCAAACAGCTACACGATCACCAGCCTGACGCGTGCAGATGTAGGCTCCTACATGGCAGAAGTTTCCAATTCAGTTGTACCCAACCTTACCATCACAACCGCGCCCATAGACGTTGTTGGGGTTGCTGATATCGAAGGTCGTCTGATGATCTCAAGTACACAAGCAGCGAATGCAGGAGATATCACGCTACTGCGCGTTATGCAAAGTGATGGATATGATACTGTTGCAACTACTACGGTAAATAATGAGGGACAGTTTTTGTTTGAGGCTGCGCCACTGTATGATTATCAACTTTTAGGTTTAGCGGACCGTACAGAGTATCCTTTAGCATTGCCGACATATTACACGAACACACTTTATTGGGAAGAAGCAGATACAATATTTTTGGAAGCTGACACCAGTGGTTTTGATATTGTGACACAGATGGAACCGCCCCAACCTCCACAGGGTGCGGGCTTAATTATGGGAGTACTCTACGAAGATGACGGAACGGGTGAGGGTGGACGAACAAAGGCGAAGAAGCGTGTGGCAGGTGCCGGGGTGAGTGCACGACGGGTTGAAGGCTCAGGACGCGGCCAGGAAGAGCTCACATTAGTTGACTACCAGTTCACAAATGATCAGGGCGAATTCTTTTTCACCGAGTTGCCGGAAGGAACATTCAGGTTGAACGTTCAGTATCCCGGCTATCCAATGGATGAAACGTCAGACATCGACGTGGTGGTAGGAACGGCGCTCGAGTCGGAGAAAAATGTCGAGGCCACCGTGGAGGAAGGAAAAATCATCGTGCGGGAACTGATCATTACGGATATCACAAAAGACAGCAGATATGCCGTGGACATGTATCCGAACCCCGCATCTGAAATTGTAACAATTGAGTTCATTAAGGTATCGGATCACCGCGCAACGACGATAACCGATATGCAGGGTCGAACGTTATTCAAAAAAGAAACTGGCGCAATAAAGCACGAATTTAACGTCGGCAGTCTCGCGAAAGGCGTTTACGTGATCACAGTTGAGGAGAATGGAAGGATTGTGAAACGAAAACAGCTGACGATCAATTAGCCTTTAAACTCAAGCATTTGTATGGCAGTAATGGCGGCTTCCTCGCCCTTATTGCCATACTTCCCTCCCGCACGTTCCATCGCCTGCTTTTTGTTGAGGGTAGTTAAGACGCCGAAAATTACCGGCTTCTTCGATCGGATATTCACTTCGGTGATGCCGTAAGCCACCGCCTGGCAGATGTAATCGAAATGCGGAGTATCTCCCTGTACCACACAACCCAGACAGATTACAGCATCAATATCTTTTTTGTCGGCCATTAGCTGTGCGCCCAATGAAAGCTCAAAGGTTCCCGGCACATTCTTGCGAATGATGTTGTCTTTCTTCACGCCATGTGAACGAAGACTGTTGTACGCACCCTCGAATAGAGGCTCCGTTATTTCATCATTCCAGGATGCTACGATGATCGCAAATTTCTTTCGCGACAAATTGAGCTTCGTTTTTGTTGTCCCGGATTTAAGTATGCCTGGCATGGGTTAAGTATTTTTTTCAAAAAAAAAGGATAGACTAAGCTATCCCTTTTATCGTATTAATTTCTCTTTATGAATTTGTTCCTTCAAGACGCGCTTTGAACTTTCGCGCATTTTGAAATTCAGCGGAATCCCAGTATTTGGTCACGATTTCATTATAAGCTTCAATCGCCTTCGCATTTTCGTTGCTTCGCTCATAAGCGAGAGCGGCCTTCATCAGATATGCCGGCGAAAAATATTTGTTAGGCTTATAGTCCGCAGCCTTGTCGTAATATTTGGCTGCCTCCTGATAATTCTTTTCCTCCATGTATGTATCGCCGATCAGACTGTAAGCTCTTGCTTGCACGAGTAAATCGTCGCTGCTAAAATCTTCAAGGTATAACCGGGCAACATCGAACTGACCAAGCTTAAGATAAGATGCACCTGCGTAGAAATTTGCAAGGTTGCCTGCGTCCGTCATTCCATAGTCAGAAACAATGTCTTTGAAGCCAAGATGGTTTCCGTCACCGTTCACTGCAAGTTCAAGGCTGTCAGCTTCGAAATAATAAACTGCCTGAAACATCTCTTGTTGCGCCTCTGTGTTTTGGTTATCCAAATAATAAGTGAATCCAAAGTAACCACCGATAATAAGTGCAATCACTGTTGCTACACCGATTACAGTTTTGGGATGTCTTTCCAACCACGTTTCAGCACCCTGCAGTTTTTCTGCTAGTGCTTCCGGATTTTCTAAAATTTCAGCTTTTTGATCAACCTTCTTAGCCATCGTAATAATAAAGTTACAATCCCCTTTTTGGGGAGTCGGGCCGCAAAACTACTAATTTTGATATCGGAAACAAAAAGAAAAAACCCTCGTCAAGCGAGGTTTTGTTAGATTTGTTAATCAGTGATGTAAGGATAGTCCTGCTGCGCGTAAATATCCTTCAATGCTTCTGAAGGGTCGGGGTATTTTGACTCTTCTGCAAAACGCACACTCTCTTCAACCTGCTGATGAATCTTGTCGTTAATCGCCTGTAAATCCTTTTCAGAGGCAAACTTCTTATCCAAAATCGTTTTTCTGACAATTTCGATCGGATCCCGTTGCTTGTAATCTTCTACTTCTTCTTTCGTTCTGTATTTGGCTGGGTCTGACATCGAATGTCCTTTGTAACGGTAGGTTCTGAACTCCAACAAAGTTGGTCCCTCGCCATTTCTGGCGCGCTCTGCCGCTTTGGCAACTGCCATGTGGATCGCCTCCGGGTTCATTCCGTCAACAGGTTCAGCGGGCATATCGAATGCTTCACCAAGCGTATATAGTTCAGTTACGTTAGAAGTCCGTTTTACCGAAGTTCCCATCGCATACCCGTTGTTCTCGATAACAAAAATCACAGGTAGTTTCCAGAGCATCGCATAATTCAAGGCCTCATGAAACGCACCTTGTCGGACGGCGCCGTCACCCATGTAGCACATGCACAGATTTTTTGTCTTGTTGTACTTTTCCGCGAAAGCAATCCCTGCTCCGAGCGGCACTTGCCCGCCCACAATTCCATGTCCGCCAAAAAAGTTATGTTCTTTGTCGAAGATGTGCATCGAACCGCCTTTGCCTTTTGAAATGCCCGTTTCTTTTGCGAACAATTCTGCCATTACCTGGTTTGGATGTGTACCCAGCGCCAGCGGATGTGCATGATCGCGATAAGCGGTAATCCATTTGTCGTCCTTTGTAAGCGCGCTTACGGCGCCTGCCACACAAGCTTCCTGACCGATATAGAGATGACAAAAACCTTTGATTTTTTGCATCCCGTACAATTGACCGGCACGTTCCTCAAACTTGCGCATCAGCTGCATGCTCTCATACCAAAACAGGTATGTTTCCTTCGAAAATTCCTGTTTTCCACCTTTCGCCGCAGGTTCGGACTTTGCTTTGCTTGTCGTAGGCATATTCCTAATTTTGAACTGCGAAAATAAACCCCCAACAAACATTAGCCAAACTTTCGTTGTAAATCCTGCATGCATTTAAAAAGCCTTCAGCTGGTCAATTTCAAGAACTACGAAAGTGTAAGGCTCGAATTTTCCGATAAGATCAACGTTTTGGTGGGAACAAACGGTAGCGGCAAAACCAATCTGCTTGACGCGATCCACTATCTATCCATTACAAAGAGCGCATTTTTATCGTCCGATCAGCATCTGATTAAACATGGAGAAAAATTTTTCTCCATTAAAGGTGAGATGCAGATTAACAGAAGCATTGCTGATATTTTCTGTGCGGTTCAGCCCGGAAACAAAAAAGTGGTGCGGGAAGGCGTAAATGACTATCAAAAGATCAGCGATCACATTGGAAAGTATCCAGTTGTGCTGATCGCGCCGGATGATACCGAACTCGTCCGGGAGGGGAGTGAGGAACGCAGACGCTTCTTCGATTCAATTATCTCACAGATTGATAAACCATACCTTGAATCGCTGATCCAATATAATCACGTGCTCAAACAGCGTAACGGTTTGTTGAAAATGTTCAGCGAAGGGAAGTCATTTGATTCAATCGCGCTCGAAACATACGACCGCGTGATGAAGGCATCCGGGGAAAAAATATTCGCGCGACGAAAACAGTTTGTCGAGGAGTTTAAACCGGTTTTTCTTCGCTACTACCAGATTATTGTCGAAAACGCCGAGCAGGTAGATCTGCAATATCAATCCGATTTATTGAATTCATCTTTTCCGGACGGACTGAAAAAGAATCTTGAGAAAGATTTGCAGTACCAGCGTACGAACTTCGGAATCCACAAAGATGACTATGTATTTTCTTTGGGATCTGGCGACCTGAAAAGACTTGGATCCCAAGGCCAAAAAAAGTCATTCATTATTGCGTTAAAGCTGGCGCACTTTGATGTCGTAGAAAAAATAAAGGGAATTCGTCCCATTTTATTATTGGATGACATTTTTGACAAACTCGATGACTTGCGGATTGAAAAGTTACTGCAAATGATTCGCGACGACCGGTTTGGTCAACTTTTCCTGACAGATGCGCGTCCGGATCGAACGGCAGGTTTGTTAGACGAAATTGGAGTTCCTGCGCGTATATTTACAGTCGAAAACGGAGTTATCACGGAAGAATGAGCAAACGGGATCATAAACATCAGGCACAGTCGATGGGCGATGCGCTTCGTGAGTTCCTCAATTCCAATCATTTAACCTCAAAATTCGATGAGGCGACGGTCATTCATTCCTGGGAAAAAATAGCCGGCAAGCCGATCGCCAGCCGCACGCGAAACATCTATATAAGGAATAAGGTGCTTTTTGTTGAATTCGATTCCCCGTCGATGAAGCACGATTTCTCTATTAATAAGGCCGCCGTGCTTGAGGTTTTCCGAAAGGAATATGGTTCTGGTATCATCACCGACATTATTGTGATGTAACGGACCTTTCTTAAATGTTGCGAAAAACATTCCAGAAGTTTTGAAAAAGTGGAAAAGCGTATAATTTTGCACTCCTGTTTTTCGGAGACCCCGAAATTCATGAGCAAATTGTTCTCATTTTATTGTTACCAAGGTTTTAGATAGTCCAATGAGTGTCTGGAATCACGATTAATCAGGGGGGAATACCAAAGCGGCCAACTGGGACAGACTGTAAATCTGTTGTCTTATGACTTCATAGGTTCGAATCCTATTTCCCCCACAATTTAGTTCAATGTTACAAGTCCAACGTTGCAGGTGAGTGTTTTAGAACGCGGAACCTGAAACTTTAGACCTGAAACTTTAAACTTTTATGCGGGAGTAGCTCAGTTGGTAGAGCGGTCCCGATCCATATCGGGACAGGTTGCGTTTCTTGTAAGTTGTACAAGGGGAATTTTGAAATGTTATACCAAAAGATTTGAGATGAAGAATCTTAAAATCATTAGTAAAAATCTTAAACGATTTTACGCGGGAGTAGCTCAGTTGGTAGAGCGGCAGCCTTCCAAGCTGCAGGTCGCGGGTTCGAACCTCGTCTCCCGCTCTGATTAAATTGATTGACAAAAGCTTTCAATTTAGATGAGCAACAGAGCTGTTGTTGCGCCGGTTACAGGCTTTGAAACGTTGGACTTGAAACCTGAAACTTGAAACTGATTTGCTGTTGTAGCTCAGTGGTAGAGCACTTCCTTGGTAAGGAAGAGGTCGTGAGTTCAATCCTCATCAACAGCTCAATAAAAGATGCTTGTTGTGAGTTTAAGACTCGCCGCACTTGTGGAAGCTTTTAAGGCACGACTCGTCTGCCGAAGCTTTAGCGAAGGCAGATCAACAGCTCAAAGGAATTTCAAATTCCAAATCTCAAATTTCAGGTTGGCGACAATTTGAAATCTGAAACTTGAAATCTGAAACTAGTGGACTTTGAAAATTTTGAAAACCTGATTGCCGGTGCGTAGCGAACACCATAAAGCAAACAGGAATTCGGCGAATAACCCTTATTCGACAGGCTTACAATGTTTGGGGTGTACTTCTTAGACGAAGAAGATTTAAACAGATTGAATAGAATTAATTCGATTAAACTAATACACTTTAAACTTTAACTGGGATTTTCAAATATGGCTAAAGAACAATTCGACCGGTCCAAACCACACGTAAACATTGGTACCATCGGTCACGTCGATCACGGAAAAACAACTCTTACTGCTGCAATCACAAAAGTTCTTGCAAACAAAGGACTTGCTTCAATGCGTGATTTCTCTTCAATTGACAACGCTCCTGAAGAAAAAGAAAGAGGTATTACAATCAACACTTCTCACGTAGAATACGCAACTGAGAAGCGTCACTATGCACACGTTGACTGTCCAGGTCACGCTGACTACGTTAAGAACATGGTTACTGGTGCTGCCCAGATGGACGGTGCTATCCTTGTTGTAGCTGCAACTGACGGTCCAATGCCACAAACACGTGAGCATATCCTTCTTGCTCGTCAGGTGGGTGTACCTGCTCTTGTTGTGTTTATGAACAAAGTTGACTTGGTTGACGATGCTGAATTGTTGGATCTTGTTGAAATGGAGGTTCGCGAACTGATGTCTGCTTATAACTTCCCTGGAGACACAATGCCAGTTGTCAGAGGTTCTGCTCTTGGTGCATTGAACGGCGAACCTAAGTGGGTTGCTAAAGTTGAAGAGTTGATGGAAGCTGTGGATAACCACATTCCAATCCCAACTCGCCTTGTAGATAAAGATTTCTTGATGCCGGTTGAAGACGTGTTCTCAATCACTGGTCGTGGTACTGTTGCTACTGGCCGTATTGAGCGTGGTGTTATCAAAACTGGTGATCCTGTTCAGATCCTTGGTATGGGTGCTGAGAACCTTACTTCTACCATCACTGGTGTTGAAATGTTCCGTAAGATCCTTGACAGAGGTGAAGCTGGTGATAACGTTGGTCTTCTTCTCCGTGGTATTGAAAAGGAGCAGATTAAGAGAGGTATGGTTATCTGTAAGCCAAACTCTGTAACACCGCACGCTAAGTTCAAGGCTGAAGTTTACGTTCTTTCAAAAGAAGAAGGTGGACGTCACACACCATTCTTTAACAAGTACCGCCCTCAGTTCTACTTCCGTACAACGGACGTAACGGGTGAGATCATGTTGCCTGCTGGTGTAGAAATGGTTATGCCTGGCGATAACATCTCTATCGAAGTTCAGTTGATCAACAAGATCGCTATGGAAAAAGGTCTTCGTTTCGCGATCCGCGAAGGTGGCCGTACTGTAGGTTCTGGTCAGGTAACTGAAATCATGGACTAATTAATTAAGCGAAAACTTAAGAATAGATCTAAAAGCAGGAAGTGGGGAAACTCACTTCCTGCTTTTTAGTTTCAGCCGACTGCGAAGTAAAACGCATTAAACCTCATTTTCATGGTTTTTGAGCACTTTTTGGGATGAGAGCGCAGCTGGTCGGTCATTATGACAAAAAAGTATGTCCTTTTTGTATCCTACTTTTTACTTTCTGCTTTTTTCTCCTACCTTTGCAGTCCTTTTGGGCTGAGTATGCGCGTACAGCTCAGGAGATTGGGAGAAACGGGTTAAAGCTGGACCAAAAGGGCAGAATTTAGATAAATAAACGGGTGTAGCTCATCCCGATAGCCCCGATTACCATCGGGATCGGGAGGTAGAGTAGACGGAAACAACTACAAAACCGAAGAGTGAGCCAGGAACAAACGGGTGTAGCTCAATTGGTAGAGTAGCGGTCTCCAAAACCGTTGGCTGGGAGTTCGAGTCTCTCCACCCGTGCTGATAAAGAATAAAGAAAATAACGATTGACGGCCTCAGAATCTGAAGTCTGAGACCTGAAATCTGAAATAGTAACAATGGAGAAGTTAAAAACCTATATCGGAGAAAGCTGGGATGAGCTCGTGAACAAAGTCACGTGGTCAAAGTTCAGCGAACTGCAGAGTAGCGCTGTCCTGGTTTTGGTGGCGTCAACAATCTTTGCGTTGGTGATCGGTGCAATTGACTGGGTTTTCAAAACAGGTTTGACTTGGTTCTATAGCGAATTTTAATCTGCATTGTAATGGGAGAACTCAAATGGTATGTACTCAGGGTCGTGAGTGGCCAGGAAAAAAAGGTAAAATCTTACCTGGAGACAGAGATTGAGCGCTCTAAACTTTCAGAATTTATTCCTCAGGTACTGATTCCATCTGAGAAAGTATATGAGATGCGTGGAGGGAAGAAGCGTGTGAGAGAAAGAAATTTCTTTCCAGGCTATGTTCTGGTTTCCGCTGATCTTACAAACGGTGAGGCATATCATGCAGTGAATAACATTCCTGGCGTGATCGGTTTCCTCGGTACAAATGGTACGGGCTCGACCAACAAAGAACCAGTATCGCTGCGTCAGTCGGAAGTGAACCGCATCTTAGGAAAGGTTGACGAGATCGACGAAATGGAAGTGAAGCTCGAAACTCCTTTCATTAAAGGCGAATCAGTGAA
>DASPJN010000180.1:0-9754 GCA_035628595.1 Chryseosolibacter sp. | reverse complement strand
ATGTAGCCCGAACGGCTACATTTTTTTTGCGCGAGAATCAAGGGCACATCTTTTTTCTTTTCTCTTCTTTGACTTTACAAAATGCGACATTATGGAAGCAACCATGAAACTTTGTATAGACGCCTGCATCGAATGCGCAACAGCATGTGAAAATTGTGTAACGCAGTGCCTGAAAGAAGAAGATGTAAGAATGATGATCCGTTGCATCGAACTGGACCGCCAGTGCGCGACTGTTTGCCGGTCAGCTGCCGAACTGATGATGATCGGAGGGGAATTTTCAGCAGCGCTATGCAGCACATGCGCTGAAGTATGCGATGCTTGCGCTGAAGAATGCTCGAAACATCAGGAGCAACATTGCCAACAGTGTGCGAACGCCTGCCGTAAATGCGCCGAAGAATGCCGGCGGATGACAGAGCAGCATGTGTAGCACCACCCTGGGAACTGAACAGAATGATATGAAAGAAAAGTATCTGATTGAAGGGATGTCGTGCGCAGGATGTGAGCGGAGCGTACAGAAAACGATATCAAATTTGCCAGGCGTCCAATCGGCTAAGGCAGATTTGTCCTCATCCAGCGTTGAAATAGAATTTGATCCTGCAAAAGTCGGCATCGAACATATTAAGACAACGGTAGGGATATTGGGATACAAGATTGTCGGAGAACTTCCAACGCATAGACAACGGCCAGGTAGCGACGAAGGCATTAGTTAGTCCCACAGTCAAAAATAATAATGTCCCACCAACACTTGATGGGACATTAAGCTGATCTTGGTTTAAACCTAGTATTGAAGCTCGTATGCACCTATATCATACGTCGCGCCGCGCAGCCTGTTTTGCTTAGCATTGTCAGTCGCAATTCTGTATGTTGAAATATCAGCCCCTGCATCAACCGCAGGCGACTCACGTGTCAAACGAAAGTTATTTGCATCTGGATTGAGGAAATGAAGATCGCTGATATTGGTTGTGAAAATATTATTTGCTTTCGTAACCGGAACTGTCTTCGATAACAAATACAGATAGCTATCAGCACTTGATCTAGGATAGGTATAGAAATCAAAGTTACCTGGATTCACAATGATGTTGTTCATCACTACGTTCGGTACGTATTCTGAATAAAGTCGGATGGCATCCGTACCTGGATTTACAATTGTATTATTAACGATCCGGAAACCATCTCCGCGTGCGGCTCTTTCGTCAATGAAAATTCCCATTGACCCGGCATTAAGAATGACGTTGTCATGTACGAAATTCTCTGCGTTACCGAGAATGATTATTCCAGCTCCCTTCCCGCCGTTGATGAAGTTCGCAAAGCAAGTACCCGGCGCACCCTCACCAAACTGGATACCATTATTTTGAAAATTTTGATTGGCGACACCATAGTTTTCGATTCGGTTGTTAAAAACCATGGCACCTTTCGTTGTAGATCCCACCTGGATTGCCTCCCAGCCCGCGTTTACAACAACATTGTTATAGATTTTTACGCCGTGAATCTCATGTGGCATGCGAACGCCGCACGACAACGTGATACCCTCGTTATAACGTGAGTGGCCTACGTAGAAACCTTCTCCACCGGTATCATGAACATAGTTGTGATGAAGAGAGATATTACGCATCACGAAGTTTCCACGAAGTGTTTCATCCTTGCAGGTAGGTTCGGTCTTCGCCATAATTCCGGCAAATCCTATGTTGGCTATTTCAACACGATCTACTTCAACATCGCTGGTCAGCGTCTCAAGCATCAGCCCCATTCTGCCTCCCACGATTCGTAAGCCGTGTGGCTTTTCCGTTCCACCGGTAATTCTGATATACCGGCTGCGCTCTGTTTTCATTGTGTAACCGCTACCAGTACCGTCAATGGTCGCGACACCGCCACAGCTTCTGATGATCACCGGGTTTCCGGGCTCGCCAACGATGTTCCGAAAAATGATGCTCGCATAGCTGTTGCTCCCACTCAGACATATCACGTCTCCGGCTTTAATACCAAGCTTCGTTCCGTCAACAATCTTCGTACTATCGGGCACGACGTATGTACAGTCGTCGCAGGAAATGATGGTGCCGACATTGGCAATGGAAAGACTACTGGTCTCTTCTGGTAATGGTGTTTGCTCAACAGGTTTCAAAACGGTTTCATCATCCGCACATTGGGTAAGTGAAAACAGTACAATAGCAGACGCGAGGAACTTTGCGATGGTTCTCATAATAACTGGGGGTTTAAAAGGAAAAAACTAAACGGTTGCAATTACGGGCAACCGCCAGACTATAGGCAGCTACTGGAACTAAATAAAGTTCACGGGTAAGGAAATAGAGCACTCAAGTCTGGGCGAACCAGCAGTAGCCTCCGCGTTGGTATGTTGGGCGTCAAAACTTAGCAAAGGTTTGAACGAAAGTTCCGGCCAAGTGACAGAATACATCGACGAAGTATTCACAGGCAATTTTTATCATGGAAGCAAACCAGCCGTACTGAAATGTATGATTGGCCTTTGATCGTTGAGATTTTGCGAGGAATATGTTGCTAACAATGTATTATCAACAAAAACCACCCCCCGCTCGCGCTGAAACCTTCTAAATATTTGAACTGAAGAGAATAAAACATCGATCTAACTCAAATCAAAAAATTCTTGTTCGATAAGAATGTATTGATAAAATCTGAAGCCAGGGAAATAAGTCAATGAATGGTGAAAATAAGACGCCACGGATGCTTTTCTAATGTTAACTGAAAGAACTCTTGACTGTTCACACTCAACTTGCCCCAAGGTTGTATCTATATAGCCAGGGTTCGGTCAGCCATACTAAAACTGAAGGCGAAAACCAACACACCAATCAAAAATTTATTTTACCTGAATACGAGCCACATAAGAAAATCCAAATTACATCTTCATCCGGCCGCCCTATATTGCGTGCAGCTTTAGCCAACCACTAATAGTCCGTCCGAATGCTTTTTGAAGAAGAGAGAATTGCGCCAAAGAAGTTTGTCAGGCCGTCTTTGCCGAAAGACTTTACGCTGGAATATGATCTCGGGTTTCTCTTCAATTTTGTTTCTGGCAAATCCACACGATTTGACCTTGAGCCTGTATTGATATATCAATCGAACGGACCCAAAGAATACAAACGTATTTCTCTGCAGGTCGATAAAGCGCTTGCCTTTCTTCAACCGCTCGAAGAGCAGTTCTATCAGGATCTCGTTCAGTTTTCTGACCATCACCTGCTCGAATGGATGACGCGGACTGGCAATCGGTTTATCAGAAATCATTCGGGGTCGTGGGCGCATGTTTCTGCGAAAGAGCTTACAAATTTAAGAAAGCATTATCGTGATCTCCTCGAAAAATTATGGCCGAACCTGCTGAAACAAGAACAACTATTCATTCTTAAAACTGGCAGATTCAATAATTATGAGCCAACCAGAATCAAGCTTAGCGAAAGCAAACCCCAATTCTCATTTTCACTTTCCGCTGAGAAAGGACTGATCGTTCTAAAAATGATTTTGAAGGTGGGTGAAAATGAAATTCCCGCCAACCTGGTCGGTGGCGTTTTGCTCGAACATGCCGGAACGCTCTATCTTCCTGCCGACACGGAAGCGTTGTCCATTATTGATCTCTTCAAGAATGGCCCGCTCACTTTTCCACTTTCAATCAAGAAAGATATCATCCGTAAATATGTAACGCCGTGGCTTGACAAATACGATATCACAATCAGTCCCAGGCTCAAAGCTGAAATTATTAACCCCACGGCAGAGCCCCGCGTACTGCTTAGCGAATTGAACGAAAGTAACCTGATGGTTCGCCCTCAGTTCTCGTATAACGATATCGTTATTGATTACAGCGACGAAAAACATTTTGTTGCTGAAAACAACGATAATATCCAAATCATTCGCCGCGACAAAGACGCCGAAAAGAAATTGTACGATTGGCTCAGAGCCCTTCACACCTCGTTCACGAATCAACGTAACAATCAGTATTATTATTTACCCTTTGCGGATGTAATGAAGCGTGGTTGGTTTATTACGATGCTCAGAAAAGTACAGGAAGAGGGTTACGGCGTGTATGGCTGGGAAGATTTGAAAAAATTCCGCTACACAACGAACGAACCAAAGTTTTTTATCGACGCTCACACAAACGCAGACTGGTTTGACCTCAAAGTAACCATTCAATGGGGCGAGCACGTCGTCTCATTGAAAGATATCAGACATGCTATTCTGAAGGGACAGGATACGATCATGCTGGAAGACGGAACGCTGGGACATATTCCGGAAGAATGGATCAGTCAGTATAGTCTTTTACTAAGAAGTGGAACAGAAGACAACGGTGTGTTGCGTGTCAGTAAAATGCATTATACACTTCTGGAAGATATCCTTGATAAGATTGAAGACAAAACCGTTCAGCAGGATGTAGCCTTGCGAAAACGCAAGATGTTGGAATTCGACAAGCTTGCAACGGCACCATTATCCGCAGAGATCAAAGCTTCTCTTCGCCCCTACCAGCAGTCGGGACTTAACTGGTTGCAGGCACTGGACGATCTTGGCTTTGGTGGATGTCTTGCCGACGATATGGGTCTTGGAAAGACCCTCCAAACCATTTCATTTTTGCAATTCCTGAAAGAAAAATACAGGGGTAGTACGCAGCTCGTTGTTTGTCCAACGTCACTCATCTTCAATTGGGAAAACGAACTTCAGAAGTTTTGTCCGACGCTGAAGTACTATACGCATTACGGACTTCAACGCGAGTTCAATAAAACACATTTCGAAGAATACGACGTTGTATTAACGACATACGGTGTGGTGAGGAATGACCTTGAGGAGTTGAATGAATTCCTCTGGCAGTATATTATTCTCGATGAAAGTCAGGCGATCAAAAATCCAGATGCGCGGGTAACAAAAGCGGTACAACAACTTCGCTCGGTAAGCCGTGTTATCCTCAGTGGAACACCTGTCCAAAACAATACATCCGATCTGTTTGCGCAGTTCAATTTCCTTAATCCCGGTTTACTTGGCACGCGTGAGTTTTTTAACCGCGAGTTCGCCACACCAATTGACAAATTAGGCAGTAAAGAGAAAACGCAACAGCTTCGAAAGCTTATCCATCCTTTTACGTTAAGACGAACCAAGGAACAGGTCGCCAAAGATCTGCCTGATAAAACAGTCACAGTTCTTTGGTGTACGATGGAACCAGAACAGCGAAAGCTCTACAATCAATACCGCGATGGCTATAGAAAAAAGCTGTTGAAGAAGATCGATGAAGAAGGTATCACAAAATCCGGCCTGGACGTGCTGGAAGGCTTGCTGCGCCTGCGACAAATATGTGACCACCCTGCGATGGTAGATAAAACATCAACGGAGCCGATGTCTTCAGTTAAAGTCGAAGAACTGATTCGCGAAGTAACCGAAAATGCCGGCAATCATAAGCTCCTCATCTTTTCGCAGTTCACAGAAATGTTGCAATTGATCAAAGTCCAGTTTGAGGAAGCAAATATCAGTTACTGTTACCTGGACGGTAGTACTTCGCTTCCGAAAAGAAAAGAAGAAGTTGAAAAGTTTCAGGGTGACGAGTCAATCAAAGCGTTTTTGATTTCACTCAAAGCCGGCGGTGTTGGTTTGAATCTTACGGTTGCAGACTATGTGTACATTGTTGATCCATGGTGGAACCCCGCCGCAGAACAACAGGCGATTGACCGGGCACACCGCATCGGACAAAAGAGAAAGGTTTTCGCTTACAAAATGATTTGTAAGGACAGTGTAGAAGAAAAGATTCTGCAGCTTCAGCAAAAGAAAAAGATGCTTGCAGATGATCTCATCCAGGAAGACTCTGGCTTCGTTAAGAATCTTTCGCGAGATGATATCGAATTCCTTTTTGGATAGTGACAACTTCTGTCACTATTTGTGGATCGAAAAGAAATTCTGCCGCCGGTTACCCAATGTTCAATTCAAACCGACTAATTTGCCGCCATGTCATTGTTCATCGCCTCACTAAACTCCGGAAGTAACGGTAATTGCTATTACATCGGTAACCAGGAAGAGGCGATCTTGATCGATGGAGGAATATCGTGCCGCGAGACTGAAAAAAGACTCAAGCGGATCGGTCTTTCAATCAAGAATGTAAAGGCGATATTTATTTCCCATGAACATGGTGATCACATCCACGGTGTTTCCTCCATTTCCAAAAAATTCCAAATCCCGGTTTACCTTTCTCCGCTGACTCAGGCAAATGCACGGGTGGAATTGAGTGACAAATTAATTTTTCATTTTAAGGCGCATGAGCCTGTTTCGATAGGAAACCTGACGATACATCCATTTCAGAAAAATCACGATGCCTCTGATCCGCATAGCTTTACCGTTGCGAATGAATCAGTTACTATTGGCATTTTTACGGATATCGGCGTTGTTTGCGAAAACGTTAAACGATATTTTAGTCAGTGCCACGCTGCATTCCTTGAATCAAACTATGATGATGAGATGCTGGAACGCGGCAGCTATCCGTATTTTCTGAAAGAACGTATCCGCGGCAACAAAGGACACTTATCCAACGCCCAAGCGCTGGAGCTTTTCCAACAGCATCGCGCGCCGTTTATGAGCCATCTGTTTCTTTCACACCTGTCGCGTGACAATAACTCGCCGAAGCTCGTAAAAAATCTGTTTACCAAAGTTGCTGGTCGTACACAGATCTTCGTTGCCTCGCGCGACCGCCAGTCCCAGCTTTACCACATCCGAAACGTAAATCGGTTTCGAAAAGCTGCACGAACAGCGAATTCCGGGCAGGTGAAATTTCAACTCGGTTTGTTCCAATAAATATTTCGGTTCGATATTACCGGAATTGCTGTTTTGAAAATATGCCCTAACTTCGCGATATAACCTAACCTCACTATGAAATTCCCCGTTGTTTTCCGCGTCTTCGCGGCTCTGAACATCACCGGATTTATTATCCTGCTTATCCAGACAGTTTTCTTAATCAAATTTCCTGGACTGGGGCTACCCCTTATCATTGTCAGCGCTTTCGCCACCGTCTGGTTACTCGTCAATTCTTTTTTCTGGTTTTTTGGATCCCGTAAATCGTACCCCTTCCTTTATTACACGCCATTGGTATATTGGACTTTGGCAGCGCTGGTCTTGTATGCAGGAAGCACACACCTCTCCGAACGCGAATTCAACGATGTCTTTTTTCTGTTCGTTCTATATTCGACACTCTGTGTGGTCTACTCCGTGTTCATTTTACTGAGTATGTTCTTTAAGCCAGTTAAAAACTGGATCGCTGAAAATGGTATTAAGAAATTTGAGGTAGTACCAACGGTGCTTTTTCTTGGACTTGCGCTGGGCGTCACAAGTGTATTCATTGCAATTAACGCGTTGGATAAAAAGCTAATTGTTATGCAAACGGCTTCCATAAGCCAGGCATTAACAAATAATATGGTGATCGTCGACCTGGACCAACGTACTGAATTTTCTGCATTGATCTTAACGAAAAATGATGACCGCTCCGGCATCAAAGCACTTGTCTATTTCGCCGATAATTATGAAGCTACCGAGCCCGGCGACTTTTTTCAGGTGGATACAATTGAATTTCGTCCGTTGCCAAATACTGCGCTAAAGTCAGGCGAATATATTCCTTCGGCTGACAAGATCCCATTATATGCAAAGTTCCCAAATGTGAAAGCAAAACGTTTGATGATTGTTGATCTCACCAACGCTGGCATTGCAAACAATGGTTATGCCTTCTCTCCTGCAAATGCGATAGACCGTTTCGACATGGCCATCGACCGCAGCAAATACCTGTTCCCTGATAATACAACAAAGCCAACAACGCACGCGGGTTACGATTATGAAACAGCTTCGTATGATGAAGAAGCAGATTATTACGAGGAAGAATACTATGACGACCTGGACGAGGCTAAATCAATTAGTGCAGACATGCGTTATCAGCTGATCGAAGACTTCTTTAATATCTTATTTGCAGAGTATGACAATGCACAATATCATTTTCAGTATGATAAACCTACGATCACGTTAAACGGCAAGCAGTTTGGAAAGTACATCAACTTCCACTCGATGTTTGAAGAGTATGGTGCACGCGCTTTACAAAACGTCGCGAGCCAGGTATCCGGAGAGGATACGGAATTTTCACTGACCCACGCGATGTGGACAATCAGCGGACTTAATATTTACCAACCACAAACCGAAGAAAGTGAGCTTCCGTTCTCCGGACTCAATCCGGCTTTCGTTTTCTGGGCAGGAGAAAATCTTCTTCCGGAACCTGATCAGCAATTTTTCGACAAAACCTCGCAAGAGATCTATGATAAAATGTTCAGGAGAACGATTTGGATGCTCCTTGCCTCGTACGAACACCTCGAAGCAAACCCAAACTATCAGGCTGAGATCGATGCCTATTATCAAGCCATGAGCGACCCTGAGTTTTATGGTCCCGGTTACCTGTATGAGCGTTATGGCGAAGTGGACTACAGCACGACATTTTTCAACAAAGTCTATAACGAATTCCCACTCGGGGAATACGAATACTTTTACTTCACTGAACCGGTGGCGATTGGTTTCTGGATGCGAAGACATCTTGATGGCTCAGATAAGGCTGTATTAAAACTGCTTGAGCAGATCCTCGAAAAGTACGACTCGTATGCATTCGGGTAGTTCGCCTTTGATCAAATTCCGAAACGAAGTAACGGGAGTTTGATCATCACCCTGGCGTCCGGCTTTCTGACAGCGCGTCGCCTAACTTTTCGCGATCAAGTTCCCTTTCGTGATTTGCAATCCATAATGTAGCCACGCCGTTGCCGATAAAATTGGTTATGGCCCGTGCTTCGGACATGAACCGATCAACGCCGAGAAGAAGAGCCAAACCTTCCACCGGAATTATTCTGACAGCGGTTAGCGTGGACGCAAGAACGACGAAACCACTTCCTGTTACTCCTGCCGCACCTTTCGATGTAATAAACAATACCCCGATGATTGTCGCAATTTGTTCAAACGATAGCTCAAGGCCATATGCCTGGGAGAGAAAAATTGTAGCCATTGAAAGGTAGATCGTTGTTCCATCGAGATTGAATGAATATCCGGCAGGAACAACCAGGCCGACAACTGGTTTTGAGCAACCAAGTCGTTCAAGTTTTTCCATTAATGAAGGAAGCCCGCTTTCCGAAGACGAAGTTCCAAGCACGATCAGAATTTCATCACGGATATAAACCAGAAATTTCCAAAGACTCATCCTGCATGATCGCAGAATAAGAAACAGCACCACAAAAACGAAAAGGCCCATCGTTACATACACTGTAGCCATTAGTTTGGCTAAGGGCACCAACGTGTCGATTCCATATTTCCCAATCGTAAACGCCATTCCGCCAAAAGCACCGATAGGCGCGAGGTACATGACCCAGTGCAGTGATTTAAAAACGTATGTTGAGATCTTTTTTAACCATCCGATAATAATGCTCGCAACCCGTATCTTTGTTAGGGCAATACCGAACACGACAGAAAGGATCAGCACCTGGATCGTCGTATTCTCCAAAAAGAAATCTTTCCACGTAAAAGCATTAGCCTCTAGCTGAAAGGATGACACAGTTGCAGGGGTCGATGGCGGAACGATGCCATCTCCCGGACGGATAATATATGCAACCACAATTCCGATCAGCAAAGCAATTGTCGTCACCACTTCAAAATAGATCAGCGCCTTCCCTCCTACGCGTCCCACTTTTGTCAGATTATTCATGCCGCTGATTCCTAATGAAATGGTGAGAAAAATGATGGGACTTATGAAAAGCTT
>DASPJN010000179.1:0-14323 GCA_035628595.1 Chryseosolibacter sp. | reverse complement strand
TCCAAGTGCAATCGAAGGCACATCCGGGATGTCGCTGTGAATTCCCATGTCGCGGGCGAGCTTAATTGTATTTTCGATTCCAGCAACATTGATCAGTTTTACAGCAACCGTGTTGACAGAATATGCAAGTGCGCCGCGCATAGAGTATTTAACCTGGTAGTCGTATTGCGTATTTCGTGGTGTCCACAGATCCCCTTCATCGTCAACATAAGTCTCCTGGCCTGCAGGAATCAGCTCACAGGGCGAAACTCCCTCTTCCAATGCTACCGCGTAAACAATTGGTTTGAAAATTGACCCGACCTGTCGTTTTGTTGTTGCTTTCACATGATCATACTGGAAAAAATTGTGATCGATCCCTCCTACCCACGCCTTCACTTTTCCTGTGGATGATTCCATGGCAAGAAAGCCTGCGTTGAGATACTGGATGTGATGTTTAATCGAATCAATCGGACTCACGGTTGCTTCGCGCGCTCCGTTCCAGTCAAACAATCTTGTGAGTGCCGGCTTGCTGAGTTCTTTCATGATCGCATCTTCAGATAAACCTTCGCTCTTCAATTTTTTGTAACGATTCGTTCTGCGTGCAGCATCGAGGATAATACCTTCGTTTTCTCCCCACGGTTTTTCGTCACCCCAATGTTTAAAAAACACATCCTGTATTTCAGACATCTGCTTTGCAACTGCTTCTTCGGCATAAGCCTGTAACCGCGAATCGATGGTGGTAAAGATCTTGAGACCATCTGCGTACAGATTATATTTCGAACCGTCAGATTTCCTGTTTCGTTCGCACCACGCGCCCAATTCGGTCTTCAAATACTCCCTGAAATATGGAGCAACTTCATAGTTGTACACCACATTTTTATAGTCAAGTGTCAGTGGTAATTGCTGAATGGAATCTTTTACTTCCGCCGGAATGCGATTGTATTTTTTCATTTGTGCCAGCACAACATTTCTTCTCGCCAGTGAATTTTTTGGAAACAACCTGGGATTATAATAGTGTGTGGCTTTCAACATCCCAATGAGGACAGCAGCCTGATCCAAACTCAGGTCTTTTGCATTTTTGGAAAAGTACCGTTGCGATGCTGCCTGAATACCAAATGTATTATCTCCGAATGGTATTGTATTCAGATAGAGTGTCAGGATATCCTTCTTGCTATACACGTTCTCCATTCGTTTAGCGATCACAATTTCGCGCAGCTTATTCATGAGCATAGATGCAATCCAAAAATCTTTTCGCGGAAAAAGATTTTTCGCGAGCTGTTGCGTGATGGTACTTCCGCCACCTGCGGATTCATCGCCGAGTAAAATAGTTTTGACAAGCACGCGGCCGAAACTTCGGTAGTCGATTCCGTCGTGCTCGTAGAAACGAACGTCTTCGGTGGATATTAATGCTTCAATGACCAGTGGTGAAATATCTTCAAACTTCACGTGTGTCCGATCCTGAATGAAATACCGCCCGATGAGAACGCTGTCGGAGGTGTAAACTTCCGATGCAATAGGATTACGAATGGCGCGAAGCGCTTCTTTATCGGGTGTGCTGGCGAGCACAACTGCAAAGAGCACAATAAGCCCGACTACCGGTAAAGAACCCGCGATGAGCGCTATGCGAAGTCGCCGGTGTGCTCGGATATAATTGCGAGATCGATTGACGATTGCACCTACCCGCTGCGCAAGCAGCAGCGAAAATTGCCTGAGGGCAGACCATAATTCTTCCAACATCACTTTCAACTTCACTAAAAATCTTTCCATAACTGTGATCCGGCATCACCTATAAAAAATGTGCACCACAACGCTGCGCTGTGACCAATGCTCGGTGAAATACATTCTGAGAGGATAAGCAGATCAACTCGTGAAAAACTTCGCTGTCTATTTTTTCAACAATTGCTCCTCTTCTTCAAGCTGAGCAATCACATTTTTCAGGGCTTTGATCAGCCGCTTGCGTTGGGCGTTATCGCTGATGTTCCATTTCTCCTTATCTGCCCGTTTGTGCGCAACTTTGAATTTCATCCCTGTCATGGCAGTGCTGTAATCGTTTGCATTCAACTTACGTACATGCTGATGCGCAAGTACATACCAGTGGTATTCGGTTCCGACGGGAACTCCCGATCCCTCCGGCGCCTTTCCAGCTCTTCGCTTTGTCACTGCGTAGGTAAATTCCCAATCGTCAGGCGTGACTTTTCTTTCCTTCCATTCGCCCTGATCGTAGTACCATTTATGACTGCGGCCGATCTTCATGCCGGTGTACTGCGTGCCCTCGAATTTCTTGTATTGATTGTATGTTTTGGTAAGATCCTTTTTTGAAGCTGATTTACTAGCAGTTTCCTTCTTCTTCGTAACCAACGACTTTCTGCCAACGGGCTTACGTGTTTTTGTTGTAGCCATACGCTTTTGATTGAAAAAGCTTACGGAGAAAAAATGGTGCCTTCAACTAGAACAGGAAACCCAAACGGGCATAGAACATATAGCCATCGTCACCATGCGCAAGTTCGGCACTTAACACGGTGAGATTAAATGGGGTGAACCAGATGCCGCCGCCGTATCCGGAATGCCATTTGGAAGAAGTGCCGCTGACTGTGCTCGAATCATTGCCCAGGGCATCTTTGTACCATACCCGGCCGGTGTCATGAAACGCAAGCAGCCCAAGTGACGCGGGGAAAAGATAGGTGCGGATACTTGCGATCTTTAAACGAAGTTCCACATTGTTAAATATTTTGCTGTCACCGTAAAAACGTGTCTTCCGATAGCCACGCAGTTGCGTTTTTCCGTCGAGCACCTGCGCCTGGTAAAATTCATATTTACCCGTGTTGATACCGCCTCCAAACCTGAGCGCAAAAACCAATCGCGATGGAAGCTTAAACGAATGATAGAACGCAAGCGATGATTCATAGGAATTAAAATCTGTGGACTCCTTGCTGATCCCGCGCATGTTCCGTCCCTTGAGTGACAATGTAACGCCACGTGTCGTTATTCGTTGATCGTCCCGCTTATCGATATCGATGCCCCATCCTAATCCACCAAACGATCGATATTCATCAAACAAATTTGCTGGCAGGGCCGACGCATAGTCTTTGATGAAACGTGGACTTCCAGCATCCGGCTCCTCCATTTCAATTCGCTGGAATACCGGACCGAACGACAACGAGCCCCAGTTGGAAAAACGCCTGGAGATCACCGGCTCGATCCTCATCTCCTCAAACCTGTACCGATAGTACTGAATGGCGTTTTCAAAATCGCTACCGGGAAGTTCATCGACATCGCGATCGAACTTCGATTCGTTACCCCAGCCAAAAAAGTTGTTCACATAGTTTGGTGATTTCACGTCAACGTCGACACCGACATCCCATTTACCGAGTACTTCAGAAAATTTACCCTGGTATTGAAAGTCGAATGAAAGTGTTTGAGGGGCGATGGTCGCGAGGAAAATATGGCGGCTTTTAAAAGGGTCTTTTCGAAAACCATGATTGATCGAAATGAATCCGCCGCCTATGAACATGCCGTCATCAAAATTGTAGTTGCCATAAACGAGCGGCGCAAGGCGGTTATATTGAAAGGAATTTCGGTCGTAAGCATTTACTTCACCAGTGTCCTCCATCCGGTCGGCGATGTTTGGTGAAGAAATCTCTGTCCCTTGGTCACGCAAGTCGTAGTAAAGTGTTTTCCGCGCAAGTGTTCTGTGAATGGACTCGTCTTTCACCTGATCTTCGCCATCACCACCAATCACTCTTACTTTTATTGACCGACGATTATCACCAGAGAAGAAAAACTCGTCACTCCCATTCAAACCGTACAGGCGGATTTCATCCGTTTCTTCTCTAAGGAAAGTCCTTTCATAAATAACTTTGCCAACGTCACCGCTTTTAGAAATTTTGAAAACTGTAACCTTCACATCACCTCCATCCAGGCGTTCCACCTGGAAACGCTCATTCTTATCGGAGCCGACAACGTCAACTTCCTGCGCGAGAAACGCATAGTGCTCGAGCGCGTCTTCAGTAAGATGATCTCTCCGTTTCTTCAACGCGCCAATGATCTCTTTTCCATGATGCTGATAGATGGAATCTGGCCACGTTCGAATGGCCAGCTCGATCACGGCGTCGGTCACGCTTGACTGAATCTGTTTCGATGCTGCCAACCATTGCTCCTTCGATAATCCCGTAAGGAAAGAACGGTCAAAGTACCGGGCGTTGTACGACAAACCCGATGGCCAGTCGATAGCTTCATCAAAGCCTTCGAATTTTGGTAGTGCCCACTTTCTGCTCCATAGCTTTGCGAGTCTTCCTTCATTTACAAAAAACGCCTGATCGCGATCGCGTGGAATTGGCTTGTAAGTGGTTGCCTTCTTTTCTTTGAACGATGCCCACCGCCATTGGTCGTCGTGACGGTCCCAGTCGCCTATGAGCAGATCAAACAGTCGGGCTCTTAACACGGAGGCTTGATCAACTTTATTATCATTGTCTTCGGCCAGCTTTTCCAAAACCTTTGTTGTGTTCACGATCTTTTCAGAATTCCCAAAGAAGTCAGCATCAGACCAATCGCCTGCCGGCCGCTCTTCGAAAAGCGTCAGTGAATTTGCCATGAGTTGCTGATACTCGCCAAAGCGAGGATCGGAAGGAGCATAATATAATTTTGGGTTTGTGTGATAAATACCCGCAGCTTCGGCCAGCGGTGGAATAACCAGCGCCGCGTAAGGATGAGCAGCGGAGATCTGGTCCTGAACAAGATCCTGTACAAACGTCTCGCGCAGTACTTCAGGCACAGCGTTCTCGGGAAACTTTTCAACTGAACGAAGTACATATTGACGTCCTGTGCTGTCCTCTAACCGTAACGACACGGTTTGTTGGCCGCCCCCGCGCTGGACGATTTTTAATCCGCCTTTTACAGTTCCGATGTCAAAAACGGGAACGGAAATATTCTGCTTCCACTCTTCGCGATAGTTTTCACCGAAAAGAGATTTATGAAAATCACTGACTTCGTATTGGGTACTCGCATGCGAAACAACAACTGTATCACCAAAAGAAGAAGTAGCGCGTGGCGATATTTCTATCTCAGACGAGAAAGGTATTGTTGTTGAATAAACAACCTCGCCATTATTTGAAGACTCATCCACCTTAATGAAGTCAGCTACGACTTCGCCGCTTTGCATCACGCGAACGCGAACAAAGCCACGCACATCGTCGGCATAAATAGCATATCCTTTCTTTCTTACGTATTCTGTTTTTGCTCCGGAGCCGCTTACTATAAAATGTGTGCTGTCTTTTACAATATGCTGCAATGCATGCTCGTGTCCGGCGACATATACCGATCCAGGATACAACGCCATGATCTTCTGGATGCCTTCACTAAGCTGGCGGTAGACCGGATGTTTGGTATCCTGGTTATGGCCAAACCATTTTCGCCATAAAGGATAGATAGAACCGAGTCCGGGCATCGGAATGTAAAGTCCATGCGAAAGGTCTGTCAATGGAAAAAGATGCGATTTCCAGGTGAAAACTCCGCCATGTTCTCCGTAGGTAATCAACGGATGATGGCCGGCAATGATCACTCGTTTGTCCTGATTGCGAAAGAAGACGTCATTTAACTGCGTGAGCAGATCTTCGGTTGTCTTGGCGTCACACGAGCTGTGCTCACCGGGCTTGTTCCATTGATGCAAGGGCCATTGTGTATCGAGTACAACAAGTAATGTGTTAGAATCAATTGGCACTTCAACCGGGCCGGGGCAGCCATCGCGGGGCAGTAATGTTATATCTGGATTCTTTAATGAGTCAATCCAAAGTTGTTGATTCATCAGGTAATCCTGTCCATGTCGCCCCCAGTGATGCCAGTCATGATTTCCGGGAACAAAGATGCCTTTCGCGCCCGTTGCAGGAAGCCAGTCCACCTGGTATTGCATAATCCTTTCGCTTTGCTCGCGTAACCGGTGGCCTTTTTCAGGCATTCCCTTCGGATAAATGTTATCGCCAAGGTAAACAAGCGTTGCGTTCACACCCGCTTTTTCAATTTCTGATTTGATCACGCTTCCGATGGGGTCGCCGTCTATATAGTGCTCGCCGCAGTCGCCGATCAAAAACAGCGTATGGGAAACTTCTCCGCTATCCTGCGCATTAATGTTCAGCCAGGATAATAACAGGACAATAAGAATGGCTTGCTTCACGAATTGATAATTCTCAGGTGGCGCATTATAGTAAGAATGACGAAAACTAATACGGAATATTTTGGAAATAGTTGAAACAACCCGCATTCAAAAAACAATCCTTTGTCATTACCTTAGCAACTTATGGAATCGGATCTGCTTAATAAGGCACGTTTATTTGCTGAAAGCGTTTTTAAAAATGAAGCTTTCCTGAATCGTACTTTCCACAATATCGAGCATACGACCGATGTCGTGAACGCTGCGGAAGAAATTGCCGTTAAAACGGGACTCTCCGATGACGAGAAGGAATCGGTTTTGATCGCAGCGTGGCTGCATGACGTTGGGTACGTTGAAGGCGCCGAAGATCACGAGGAAAAGGCTGCGGAGAAAGCGAGAACGCTGCTCGCAGAGAACGGCGCGTCGCCGGAAAAAATCAAGCAGGTTGCAGATGCCATCATGGCAACCAGGATGCCGCAGAATCCGAAATCAAATGTGGATAAGGTATTGTGCGACGCGGACCTGTTTCACCTGGCTGCTGACGATTGTATGCGAAAATCTGCAAAGCTTCGTTCCGAATGGAAAGTATCCGGCAACAAGGAAATGGATGACCAGGAATGGCTCCTCTCCAATATTAATTTCATGGAGGGACACCAATATCACACGAGTTATGGACAAGATGTACTACAGCAAAGGAAGGACAAAAACATCAGTGACCTGCGGGCTCAACTGAATCCTGAGTCAAAAGACAACTATTATCGAAAGCTCGAGAAAAAACTGGCCAAGCTTCAGGCGAAACGGGAAAAGGAGAACACGTTGAAACCTGATCGGGGAATTGAGACGATGTTTCGCACGACATCGCAGAATCATTTGATGTTAAGCCAGATGGCCGATAACAAAGCCAACATTCTTATTACGATCAATTCCATTATCCTTTCCGTCGTTGTTTCGGTTCTCATCCGCAAGCTCGAAGAAAATTCAGCCTTGATCATTCCAACCATCATGCTCGTAGCCGTGTGCCTCGCCACGACCGTATTTGCGATTCTTGCCACGCGGCCAAATGTTTCTTCCGGAAGATTTACTCGCGAAGACATTCAGAACAAGCGCACCAATCTCCTGTTCTTTGGGAACTTTCACAGCATGAAGATCGAAGACTACGAATGGAGCATGAAAGAAATGATGAAAGATGCCGATTATCTGTATGGAAGTCTCATCAAAGACATTTACTACCTGGGGATCGTGCTCGGCCGAAAATACAAGTTTCTCCGCATCGCATACAACATCTTCATGTTCGGTTTTGTCATCTCCATCATCTCATTCATCGTGGCTTTCAGAATGAGTGGCAAAGGATAATGATCAACGATACGTATTGTTAAATGACCGAATTTCAAGTTGACTCAATGATCGAGCAAGATATACTACACACCTGCAAAAGCTGTGGACATGAATTCCGCGGCAACTACTGTAACGTGTGCGGCGAGAAAGTATTAGTGGCAGAAGATCGCTCTTTCAAAACATGGCTTACAAATTTCAATATCACGAGCGCAGTTGTCGAAAATAAGTTTATCAAAACACTCTTTCTTATTATCCGAAAACCTGGCTTTTTTTCGAAGGAGTATTCCACGGGTAAACGTGTGAACTACATGCGGCCAATGCAGCTGTTTTTTGTTCTGAACGTCATCTACTTTCTTTTTCCATTGGTGCAGTTGTTCAATACGTCGCTGAATACCCAGATGCACTTGCGCACACATAGCCCCATCGTCCGTTCAATGGTGAATGACAAGCTTGCGGAAGAAGGATACAGCTACCAGGGTTACAGTCTGATGTATAACGAGAAATCCACAAGCCTGGCAAAACTTCTCGTGATTCTTTTTGTTCTTTGTGCAGCTGGCCCACTCGCCATCATTTTCGCGAAACGTTCCCGTTACTTCTCCGATCACCTCACCGTTTCGCTGGAACTGGCGATCTTCAATCTGGCCATGAATACGCTGTTCCTGTCCTTGCTACTGATCATCATCAATAACGTCATTCACTGGAGCCATACCGGATGGGAAAAATATCTCGACGACACAACGCTTACCCTCATCTTCGTGTTGACGAATGCATATTTCATGTTCAGTGCAGGCAAAACATTTTACAATGAACGCGGCTTCCTCTTGATCATTAAAGTAATGCTTGGTTTGCTCGGATTGTTTGTTGCGCTTGAACTTTACAGGATCATCCTGTTTCTGGTAACGTTCTGGCTACTGTAATCCAGACATTTTAAAGATCAGCTCATTCGTTTGCTGATGCTCTTCGTCGGGTGAAAGCTTCTTGAAATTTTGAAGGGATTCGATCGCGCCCGCATAGTCGTTCATCATCGCGAGCGTAAGTCCTAAATTAAAATAGCTGTTGGGAAAAGATGGCTCCAGCTCGATCGCAATCTCATAATGGATCTTCGCGAGATTATAATTTCCAACTTCAGCGTACAGGTTGGCAAGATTATAATGCGCCTCATTATGACGCGGATTTGCTTTCAGTGCTTTGGTGAAGCAATCAATCGCTTTCGGATAATTTCCTTCCTGCGATTCAATGATGCCGAGATTACAGTAAGCATCGGCGGCAGAATCCTGCGCGTCGATGGCATTCAGGTAGCTTTTCCGTGCATTACCCACATCGCCTTGTTCGTCAAATAACAATGCTTCTTCAAAAGGGGAAAGTTGATTCAGCTTTACAATCCGGGCTCCGGAAAACAGATTCAGCTGACCGGGCTTGAGAACATCTTTGGATTTCTTCTTCTGAACACGCTGCAGGCCGAGTTTCTCCGGAGGGGAATTGAAATGAAACTGTACAACCTTAGCCATGACACAAAGGTATGGCTATTTCGTCACGCGGGCAAGCGGGATTTCGTGCCCTTGGCTCGGGAAAAGAACTCAGTTTGAAACTATTAACTCGCTTTCTTTCTCGCGGTCTTCTTCTTCTTTTCGGTAGTTTCTTCTTTCTCTTTGCGGGCAGAATCGCCTTTCGCTTTTTCCATTGGCTTTTTCTTCGCTGCATCGATACTGGCCTTCAACGCCGTCATGATGTCGACAACTTTAGGGGCCTCTTCTTCAACGACAACGACCTCTTTGCCTTCAATCTTTGCTTCAATTATTTCACGAAGCTTTTCGGTGTAGTTATCCTTCATTTCAATGTCGGAAAACTTAATGGACATCGAATCCACAAGTGTCTTGGCTAGCTTAAGCTGGTCTTTGTCGGCCTTCACATCCTTTAACAGCGGCACTTCATTGATGTCTCTTACTTCATTGGGATAACGCAAGCGGTACATCACAATACCTTTTTCATGCGGCGACAGTAACAACGGCGTTTCCCGATCTCTCAATACCACTGTTCCGACGGCAAACTTATTACTTTGCTTGAGCGTCTCCGCCAACAGACCGTACGTTTTAGCGGCAACGTCGCCATCAGGCCCGATGTAATACGGCGATTCGAAGAGTGATGCACTCACTTCAGAGGCATCCACGAATCCCTTGATCTCAATTACCTTTTCACTTTTCAACTTCACCTTTTCGAAATCTTCCGGTTCGATGATTACATATTGTCCGGGCTCGTACTGATAGCCCTTAACGATGTCTTCATTTTTCAGCGGCTCGCCTGTCACTTTATCCTTCTTCTCGTAGCTAACCGGATTGTGATTCTCTTTCGATAAAAGGTTAAAGCTGATTGACTGACCTGCATCAATCGCATTATAGATCCTGACGGGAATCGTAACAAGGGAAAACTGAATGTGTCCTTTCCAGATCGCGCGCATAAAAATTGTGTTACATTAAAAAATTAACCTGGGACTGCTAAAGTATTGAAAATCTTAAAGGTTACAAACCGAAGCAGCAATAAAATTATAAGCTTCGTTTTTGCTTCCTTTGCAAGCCAGCAATCACGTATTGTAAAAAAGGATGCCCCTAACTGGAACGGCCGAAGGATTAACGCACCGTCACCTTTGCCTTCAATTCATGTAACAGGGTAAATAATCCGAAGTAGGTACGGTTGATATACACGGCATCGCGGATTCCGCGGGCGCGCTTAGACTGTTTCAATTCTCTTAACGATGTTAGTTCTTCGCCAAAAGACCAGAGCTGGTTAAAGTATTGCTCATCCGCGAAATCGAATTCATCATGCTGAAAGGGCCTGACCAGCAATTCTACGAGCCTCGTAAACAACGCAGTAAAAAACGCTTTATCCTTCGCTGAATCTTCGTGGTGGATGAACCGGAGTCCATGAAACACCTTTTCTTTCTTCGCTTTGTTCGTGAGGATATCGGGATCCTGCAGCTGGAAATAGAGGTCATAAAAAGCATCCGGTATAACTTTCACACAACCGAAATCTATTACACCGAGGTTGAAGTCGGGCGTGACAATAAAATTACCGGGATGAGGATCGGCGTGTACGGCACGAACCTGATGCATCTGGAAATGATAGAAGTCCCACATGGCCTGGCCAAGTTTGTTTCCAACGTCTGGCGGCAATGGGTGTTTAACCACCTCTCCTAACGGCTTTCCTTCAAGCCAGTCCATAACCAGAATGCGTGAGCACGAAAGCTCGGGATAATATTTTGGGAACACGATGTTTTGCAGGTGGCTGGATTTTCCTGAAAGCTCGATCGACCGTTTAAGCTCCAGTAGATAATCCGTTTCTTCCATCATTCGCATCTCAACCTCCTGAATAAACTCGTCATACTCAGCCGGGTTGAGCTTGAACATCGACAAAGCGATCGGCTTAACCATTGCCAGGTCGGAACGTACGCTATCGGCGACACCGGGATACTGGATTTTCACGGCAAGCTTTTTCCCCTTCAATGTTGCCTGGTGAACCTGTCCCATGGAAGCCGCGTTCACGGCTTTGCGCGTAAACGTGTCGAAGATCTGTTCCGGCCCTTTCCCAAAATGTTTTTGAAACGTTTTAACAACAAGGGGATACGATAAGGGGGGAGCCGAATACTGGGCCATTGCAAACTGCTGCTGGTACGCCTGCGGCAACAGACTTTTGTCCATGCTCAGCATTTGCGCCACCTTCAGCGCACTTCCCTTCAACTCACTTAACGAGCTATAAATATCGCTGGCGTTATCGGCATGAAGCTGTTCTTTAGTCAGTTCAGGATTAACAAGCTTTTTACTGTAATGTTTCAGGTAATTGCTTCCGATCTTCGCACCCGTCGCGATAAACTTTGAAGCCCGCTGCACTTTACTGACGGGAATTTTCTCAAACTCTTTCATTCCAATTATTTCACCCGCGTTTGATACATGAACTTTGCAAAATCGACTACTGAATCAACAGCACCATGTCCGATAAGGTCGAACGCAACGTTTACCGATTTTTCAATCGCAGCATCTGTCTTCTCAAAGCCCATGCTACTATCGTCTCGCCAAAACATCAGCAAAAATCCGAGATGCATCCAAAACAATGACGGATACCTTTCATCGATGTATGGACGTTTTGCTATTTCACTGGATTCAATACCTCCATTTAATATGTTCGTGACAAATTGCTCGAACTGCACTTTGAAATCTTTTAGAAAACCGGGCGTAAGCTCAAGCCGTTTTTGATTCTCCAATTGAAGTAGAACAAACGAGCGACTGGATTTCAGGTCTTCAAAGAAAGTGTAATAGAACGCGAGGATCTTTTCGCGGGAGGTAAAGCCGGCAAAGGATTCATCGGCATTCAGGCGGAGCATTGTTTTATCGAGGAAACCTTTCCAAACCTGCCGTTCAATTGCTTCGAATGATGCATAGTAATTATAAAAGTCATCTTCTTTGATACCGAGATCGAGCGCGAACTTAAATACTGAATCAGGCCGTTTGCCGTGAAGTAACAAATGATTCATATAAGCAAGTAGAATCCGTGTCTCGGGAGCAACTACAGCGGCTTCAGACTTTTTTGTCGACTTTCTTTTTGTGGTTTGCATACCAGCTTTAACATGTTTTGACGTGAAACGGTTTTATAAAGTGAATCAATTATTTTTTAAATTTCATTGTTGTTAGCGGGAATGATTATGCGACTTTGTACATCTCTCCTGGTTCTGATTACGGTAGGCCTTTGTTCCCTCAGTGCACAAGATAAGATAGCGAAAAATTTCGAGTATCTCGAAGAAGCTGAAAGACAGATACGGAAAGGCGACTTGAGCAGTGCCGAAGTAATACTGAGTGAGTGTATCAAACATTACCCTGGCTTTTTTGAAGCATATCCGATGCGTGGATCGGTGCGCGAACAGTTGAATGATCTCGATCGATCCCTTACTGATTATAGTGCCTATCTTGAACACTTTCCCCAACATACTGAAACCCTTTTAAGCCGAGGTGCGCTACGATATAAAGTTGCACAGTATGAGCTTGCACGCGAAGATTTTGAGCTTTTGCTCACGCTAACAGCAACAGAGACGAACGCGCTTTTCTTCAAACAGAAGGCAGCCGCCGCCAATGACAAATCACCGATCATTACTACCAGTGGCAAATCGCACCATCCGTATGTGTATCATTATCTGGGTCTGATTGAAATGCGTCTGAATAATTTCGCAAAAGCAGTTGAACACTTTACGAACGCCGTGCAATTGAATACACACGACGCTGATTCGTATGCTAACCGTGGACAGGCAAAAGCGATGATGAGCGATAGCACGGCGGTTGAAGACTACACGAAAGCATTGCAGCTGAACCCCGAGCATGCGGTCGCTCAACTCCTGATGGACGAATGGGAATCAAAACATGGAAATGACCAATCAGCAGAAGCGCGCCTGACCAAGACCATCGCACTGGATTCAACGTTGTTGTATCCTTACCTTCAACGCGGACTGGAAAGATTGGAAAACCAGGACTATACTGGCGCACTCGCCGATTTCGACAAGGCGCTTTCACGCGATTCAGACGATGCCGAAATATGGCTTGCGCGTGGATTAGCGCGCGAAAAATTATCCGACCTCGACGGAGCATACGCTGATTACACGAAAGCAATCGATCTCAAAGAAACTTTCGCAAAAGCATGGGTAAACCGCGCAAATGTGCTTTTAAAGAAGGGACGTCTCGCTGATGCCATTGAAGACTATACAATCTCGCTCCTGTACTATCCCGACAATGCAGTTGCGTTTTACAATCGCGGCATCGCCAAAATGCAATCTGGAAAAAATATAGAAGCTTGCGCCGATTTCCGTGATGCCGTAAAGCATGGTATGAGCGTGGATGAGAAGTTGATTTCTCAGGTTTGTAAGTGATAGACCATTTCGGAGTTGTCGGGATTTGACACAGGGTAACTAAACTGAAAGCCTGCTTATAATACGACGTCGCTCAAATCCAATCGCAGCTTCATAAACACCGGTTCTCTAAACATTTTATCCGGTGTAAGCCGCGAATAGTTCACTTCGGCAACAATGCGCGGATCAAGCCACGTGCTGATCTTCTCGTCAATGAGCTGGCCGATTACGTTAGGCTTTTTCAGTGTGTCAACTTTCGATATCACTTTCAGGATATCACGGATTGTACTGTCATCGAAACCGGTACCAACTTTTCCCCTGTAATGGAGCTTCCCCTCCTGTAATTCCGCAATATGAAGTGCACCGAAAGTAGTTCCTCGTTCTCCCTTTCCTTTCGTATAACCGATCACGAAAACCTCGGACGATTGCCTTACCTTGATCTTGTACCAGCAGTCGGTTCGTTTTCCCGGCAGGTATTTGCTATCGGCCTTCTTTGCCATGATACCTTCGAGTCCGTGCTCGCGCGCAGCCTCAAACAATGAAAGTCCATCCTCGACAGAATCACTCACACGGTATGGTGTATCAAACTTGACAGCATCGCGCAGCCATTCCTTTCGTTTTACGAGTGGATCATTGATGATCGGTCTGCCATCGAGATACAGACAATCAAAAATATAGCAGTAGCATGGATTTACTTTCGACGCTTTCAAAATGTTCGTTTCACCCGATGCCATTAACCGGTTGATCACTTTTTTAAAAACGGGTTTTCCGGATTCATCCAGACTCACGATCTCTGCATCGAATACCGCGTTGGTGGCGCGGAATGCTTTGTCACCATCGAGCAGTTCAGGAAACTGCGCTGTGACATCATTCTGATTACGTGTATGGATCTTTACTTTTCCATCTTCGAATGAAACGAGTGCCCGGATGCCATCCCATTTAACTTCGTAAATGAAGCCGTCATCTGTCGGGGGCTTATCGCGTGA
>DASPJN010000178.1:0-5346 GCA_035628595.1 Chryseosolibacter sp. | reverse complement strand
GGCCGCCTCTCATCTACTTTCCCCGCAGCTTTTTCGTTTTGGGAGTGCAAAGGTATCTGTTTTTTTAACCCCGCCAAATCTTTTTTGAAGAAATTTTTTATCCCAAAAACACACCAACAACTTCTCAAACCTCAAAACCCTCTCCTGCCAAAAGGGTCACAAATGTATCAATACCACAACATCTTCAACAAACTTTTGATAAGATTATTTTTAATGAATGCGATGCGATTGATTCATTGACTATGCGTGTGAATCACAGAATTTTCAAGAGGGAAAATTCGCAAAAGCCAGCTGATTATTTTGGCCTCTTATAAACCGGAACGGTGCTGCAAGCTTCTCCAAACATAATACTGGATGCATAAGGTCTCAATGCGCGTGTAGCCTCTACGTATGCCTGCAAGGGTACAGCTACTTTACTACAACCTTTAATGACAACTTTCGCATTAGCAAATGATGCCCAATCAACCGTGGCAAGCTGATCCGAATAAATCTTCCGTTCCAGGATTGTCAGGTCGCCAAATACTATTTGTTTGGCAAAAGGCTGCAGCGCTGACGACAAAAGCATGTACGCCCACGTGGGGACAATTGCATCGGCGGAACATGTTATAGCAACAAATTTGTTCGTATACATACTCCAATCCGTCGCCTTTATATAATCACGGAAATCTTTTTCACGCAAAATCATTCCCTGAAAAAGCTGATCCTTAATATCTAACAAAATCCGCTCACCGGGTTGATAGTATTCCTCAAGATCAAAAGTTATGAGGCTGCTGCTCGCAACCCGGTTCACAATTCCAGTTTCAGACTCTGACATGATATAACTTTTTAGAAAAGTGATTTAGCTTTTTTCGCCTCGAATTCTTTCAAATAAAACGGAGCGAAATCAACCAAATCTTCAAATTTCCTGTCCTTAAATTTTTGCGTGGCCACTATGCCAAGTTTTGATGCTGAAGGCGTTATGTTTTCAACCAGCACAGCATTCGGGCTGTTCAACGCAGCAACGGACTTTGCAGCGCCATTGCCGAAGAATAACACCCTTTTGTCGTTTAAAAGTTCGCTAAAACTACTCTCATCTACCTCAAGTGCCTGAACTGGCCTTATCAACTCAAGCCGATTGTCATATACTGCACAATATACTTCCATTCTTCGGGCGTCAATCATCGGACAAAGAAGGTCAGAAAGGTTTGCAGACTTAACAGAGAAAGCAAGCAACTCAAGTGTCGGAACCGCGATCAGTGGAATGTTCAGTGCAAAACAAATTCCTTTCGCGGTAGAAGTGCCGATGCGTAGACCGGTGTATGAGCCTGGGCCCGATGAAACAGCGACGGCCTGTAGCTTCGAGATCTTCGTCTGCTGGCTTCTCAACAGCTCATCAATCAATGGAGCTAGTCTTGCTGCGTGTGCTTTTGGCTCGTGGAGCGAAAGTTCTTTCAGTAAATCTCCGTTGTCGTGAAGCGCGACTGAACAGACATCAGTTGAGGTTTCAAGGCTGAGTATGAGCGCCATCCAAAAGTTTCTTGTAATTACCTGAATTCAAAAGTACTTTTTTGGCTTCAATAATTTCAGGACTCTTTTTCAACGCAATTTCCGCCTGTCCCTCGCTTAACGCATAGTGAAAGGCGATCTGTTCTTCCAGATAGAAAACAATCTGATCTTTGAATTTGAAAAGGTCTGCCGATTTGTTGTTCGATATCGTTTCTTTCAAACGTTCAAGGTCATTCTTGAGTGACTCGTAATTTGAATCTTTTTTTGCCGATTCGATCATTGCGTTCGTGCTCTTTTCCAAAGGCGTTGTGTACGTGAACTGGCTGCTCTCCACCCACTTTACAAATTCCTGATATTGCGGATCCGTTAAGGTGAAATTCTTGAAGTCAGGTGGAGTCGGGTTCTCCCCACAGAATTTCGAAGCATAGTCAAAGATCAACCCGGAATTCATTAAGGCAACAGTAACAGTGCCCAGGTATGGTTGTTCAATCAAAACATCCGGATCCAGGCCACCACCGTCATAGACGATTCTTCCTGCTTTTGTCTTGAATTCACTTTTCAATGAATCGGCTATTTTTTCTACCGTACCATCCTCTTTGCGGTGCGTATAGTCCAGTTGTTGGATGCATCTTCCGCTTGGGATGTAATACTTGGCAGTAGTAACTTTCAGCTGTGCATTATACGAGAGAGGGCGGGTTGTTTGGACGAGCCCTTTTCCAAAAGTCTTTTGACCGACTAGCAACGCGCGGTCATAATCCTGTAAAGCCCCAGCAACGATCTCCGAAGCTGACGCGCTTCCTTCGCTGGTGAGAACCACCATGGGAATTTCTGTATCAACAGGATTGTTCAGCGTCTTGTAAATCTTATTCCACTCAGCAACCTTTCCTTTCGTCGAAACGACTTCCATTCCTTTAGGAATAAAAAGGCTCACGATATTGACTGCTTCATGGAGCAGACCACCGGGATTATCGCGCAAATCCAGAATGAGTTTGCTCGCACCTTTCTCTTTTAGCTTTGTCAGTGCATCTGCAACTTCGCGAGAGGCGCCAGGGGTGAAATCCTCCAACTTGATATAGCCGATGTTCGGATCAATCATGCCGTAATAAGTTACGTTACTAACGTTGATCCTTTCACGTTTGATCTTGAAGGCAATTTCTTCTTCTTTCCCATAGCGTTTCACGCGAACCTCGACCTCTGTTTTTGGCTGGCCCTTCAGCAACGAGCTGATCTCTGATGTTGATTTACCCTGGACATTTTTTCCATCAACTGAAATAATCTCGTCCCCCACGCGGAGCCCGTTTTTTTCGGCAGGAAAGTTTCTATATGGATGTGTAATAACCGTTTTTTTATTGACGACGCCGATCAGCGCGCCCACTCCACCATACTGACCTGTTGTTGTAATGCGAAATGATTCCAATTCATCTTCAGGAATAAAGTCGGTGTACGGATCGAGGGATGAAAGCATGCCGTCGATGCCTTTGCGAATGAGCTGCTCAGGTTTAACATCATCTACGTAATAGGCATTGACTTCTTTGAAAAGCGTGGCGAAGATGTCGAGGCTTTTGGCAACCTCGAAATATTTCTCCGCTGGCGTTCGGAATGCAAATGTTGTTAAAGTCAACAAAGCCAGCAGAACCGGCCACTTAAATCTTCTCCACATGATCAAAACGGTTAAAAGTTCGAATTAATCGTTCTTGAATTTGTGCAAAGGTTAGGATTTCTTTTGCATTATAAATATACGCAATCGCCCGCTTGGGTGTTTGGGCAAGTAAGTTTTTATTCAATCGGTAAGATTCACGCATTCTGCGTTTAATCAGGTTTCGGTCAACTGCCTTTTTGAAGGTCCTTTTCGAAACCGAAAACAGAATCTGATGTGAAGCCGAGGATTCGGGAAGAGGAAGCGAAATCACCTTGAACGGGAACGAATAAAAAGAGGAACCCTTGCTGAAGAGTTCCTGTATAAGTTTTTCGCTTGTAAGTTTTTCCCGTTTAGGAAATGTAGAACGCATTGAAGATTTTGCCGGTTCAACTGAACAGTAAGTTATCTTATTCAGTGACCTGATACAAGATCTGACTCAAAGTCAGATCAAGCGATTATCCGCGCTTAAGTGTTTTCTCGTCAGAAACGGTGAGCTTCTTTCTTCCTTTTCTGCGACGCGAAGCAAGTACCCGGCGGCCGTTAGCAGAGGCCATTCTTTCACGGAACCCGTGCTTATTCTTTCTTTTTCTTTTCGAAGGTTGGTATGTGCGTTTCATCTTCCTGAAAGTTTTGCCTTAAAAATTAAGGGCTGCAAAGATGAAAAGTAATTGTGTAATTCACAACCCCAAAAGACAATAACAGGCAACTTTTTGGCCAAAAACAACGAAATCAGCCTAGAAAACAAGTTTTAAGATCACGCAATAAGATCCGCCAAAACTTTCTTCACCTGCTCGGGACTTAATCTTGGGCCAAATTGCGACACCACGCGTGCGGAAGCAAGCGACGCCAGCTTGCCAGCTTCGGCGTAGCTGTGGTTATGCGTGATCCCGTATAAAAAGGCTCCGGCAAACATATCGCCGGCGCCGTTTGTGTCAATCGCCTTTACAGCGTACGGCTCAATCGTGATAAACGTGTCTCCATCGTAAACGAGCGCACCATTTGCTCCGAGGGTGATGACAAAATGCTTCGCCACCTCTTTCAACTTTTCCCTTGCCGCAAGCAGGCTGGATGTTTCGGTATAGATCATTGCCTCCTCCTCATTACAAAACAGCAAGTCGACGCTCGCACCAACTACTTCATGCATTTGCGAACGGAAGTATTTCACCATGCTGGCATCCGAGAACGTAAGGGTAGTTTTAACGTTGTTCCGCTCAGCGATCCTTTTCGCTTCTTTCATCGCCTCAAGTGCGTCCGGACTCGTTACCAGGTATCCTTCGAGATAAATATAGTTTGAGTCTTTAATAGCTGCTTCATCGAGTTGTTGAACAGAGAAGTTTGAACTGATACCAAGGAATGTGTTCAAAGTCCTCTCCGCGTCGGGGGTTGTCATCACCAGACACTTACCGGTAATACCATCCGAAAGTCTTTCGTAAGTAAGGTTTGTCTCTACTCCATTTCTTTTTAAATCCTCAAGGAAGAACTTTCCCAGCTGGTCTTTGGCAACGAGGCAGGAGTAAAAAGCGTTTCCGCCAAATTGACTGACAGCGATCATCGTGTTGCCTGCGGAACCACCGCATGCCATCTTACTTTTTTTCATGTCGATGACCTTCATCAGGTGGTGCTGGCGTTCTTCATCTACCAGCGTCATCAAACCAGGTTCGATTCCATTTTTTCCGAAAAAGGAATTGTCGACTTCTGTGACGATATCGACGAGTGCGTTCCCTATTCCGTACACATTATAGCGCTTATCCATGCCAGATTTTTGAGAGCACAAGAATAGGAAAAAGCTTCGAACAATAAAATGTACGATGCTGGTGCAATGCTTGGTTAATTCTTTCGCCGGATTCCGAGGCCAAGCTCGGCGGCGCGGTCGGGATAGTCGGTGATGAAACCATCAACACCCATGTCCTTGATTTGCTTCATGTCCTTGGGGTCATTGACGGTCCATGGGATGACCCTGATTTTCATGCGCTGCAATTTCTTAACATCTTCCGGAGTCAGCAACTCGAAGTAGGGACTATAAATCGATGGATTGAATCCAAGATTATCAAGATTCTTATTAATAGAGCTTTTGTTCTCAACTAATGCAGCCAGCCGAACTTCAGGATATTTTGCATGCCAATATTGAAGCACCCTGAAATCGAATGATTGAATGACGACGCGTTCCATTGGCAAATATTCATTGAGCAGATTATAGACTAAATCAGAAAATTCCTCCGGCG
>DASPJN010000177.1:0-10922 GCA_035628595.1 Chryseosolibacter sp. | reverse complement strand
CCGTCGTTGAGGTTTTGCCAGTCGGTTAAGTCCTGACTTAAATCGATTTCTTCAGCTGTCCAGAAGCTCGCCTCGGCTTGTTTGTAAAATCTCCAGATGTCATGATGTTGAATCGGGAAAAGAACAAACCGATCTTTGTTTTCCTTGAGAATGGGTTCGTCAAGTTGTGTCAGGCTCATGTTTTAACAGTTAGGTTAAAATAAAAATATCCAATCAGGTACAGGAAAAACTGCACCCTTGCGCATTCAATTAATAAATCTTGGGCTTGTTGAAACGGAGGCTTCCGTTCACGTCAGCATCAAGTGTACAAATGAAAAAAACCTATCCGAAAAAACAAAAACACGGATTCGAGCCCGGAATCGAAGATTGTGGATAAGTTGTTGATGGATTGTGGATAGATAAGTTACTGTGAAATAGCCGTTTAAAGCCTTTTAGCTGCCGTATTTTCTCGCTGCGGAATTGGGTCTGCTTTTGAAAAAAAAATTTTCTTTGGCTAAATCACCGCAACGACGCTTCATCGGGGAAAATCTTGATGTCAACCGTATCGAGTTTCAAATCTTTTGCTACCTTTGCAGTCCTATTTCAAAAAACTATGTACGCAATTGTAAACATTGCCGGAAAACAGTTCAAAGTGGCTAAAGATCAATATATCTATGCCCCGAAAATGGAAGGTGAGATCGGATCGGCTGTAAAGTTCGATAACGTTCTCCTCACAGATGACGGTGGTAAAGTAAGTATTGGCGCCCCTACTGTTAAAGGAATCGCTGTTTCAGGTAAGATCCTGGAGCATGTAAAGGGCAACAAGGTGATTGTCTTCAAAAAGAAAAGAAGAAAAGGATACCAGGTGAAGAATGGCCACCGCCAGCAATTCACGAAAGTGCAAATTGAAAGCATCGGTTAATCTTGAACTAAATCTTAATTGAAATTTACTCATGGCACATAAAAAAGGTGAAGGTAAAGTAAAGAACGGCCGCGAATCGGAAAGCAAACGACTTGGTATTAAAGTATTTGGCGGTCAAAAGGTAATTGCTGGTAACATCATCGTTCGCCAGCGTGGCACAAAACATCATCCTGGCCAGAACGTAGGTATTGGTAAAGACCATACTTTGTTCGCGCTGGCAAATGGTGTTGTTGTTTTCAAAAAGGGAAGAGAAAACAAATCTTTTGTTTCAGTTCAACCTGCAGTTGCTGAAGCTTAATTGTTTCCAAATGATATTTGAAAAGGCTGAGTGATCAGCCTTTTTGTTTTTAGGCCAATCGAATCCATGAAACTTCAAAACGACCTTTTCCTGCGTGCTGCCCGAGGCGAAAAAACTGAACGCACTCCTGTCTGGCTGATGCGCCAGGCGGGAAGAATCCTTTCGGAATATAGACGTGTGCGTGAATCAGCTGGCGATTTTAAAACGCTTGTGAAAACGCCTGATCTGGCAGCGGAAGTAACTATTCAGCCGGTTGACATTCTTGGTGTGGATGCGTCTATCATCTTTTCCGACATTCTTGTGATCCCCGAAGCAATGGGATTGAATTATGAAATGGAAGAAAAGCGCGGGCCCGTGTTTCCAAAAAGAATTCAGACGGAAAGCGATCTGAACAACATTCATGTCTCGTCCGCTGAGGAGCTCGCTTACGTAACAGATGCCATCAAGGTAGCGAAACGTGAACTGAATGGGCGTGTGCCCTTGATCGGATTCGCTGGAGCACCTTTTACCATCTTCGCCTACATGATCGAAGGTCGCGGAAGCAAGACCTTCAGTGAAGCAAAAAAGATGTTGTATACGCAACCTGAGTTATCGCACCGGCTGCTTGATATGATCACGCAAAGCACGGTCAATTATCTTAAAGCACAGGTAAAGGCTGGCGCAGATCTGATTCAGGTCTTCGATTCATGGGCTGGCATTCTAAGTCCGGAGCAGTACCAAATTTTCTCGTTGCCTTATATCGCGCAAATCTGCGATGCAATCACAGAAGTCCCGACAACTGTATTCGCAAAGGGGGCGTTTTTCGCGAGAGCCGATATGAATTCAATCAACTGTAATGTTGTAGGTCTCGACTGGAATATGGATATCCAGGAGTCCCGCGCACTCATGCCTTCGAAAGTGCTTCAGGGAAATCTTGATCCATGTGCATTGTACGGCTCATTTGATGACATCCGTCGTGAAACTAAAAAGATGCTCGATGCTTTCGGTGTAGACAAACATATTGCTAATCTCGGGCATGGTCTGTACCCGGATACTGATCCCGATAAGGTTAGGTGTTTCATCGATACTGTAAAAGAGTACAGTGCTTCGATGCGGAAATAGAGACGAGGGGTAAGGCTGCCTAGTTTTGCAGCATGTTCAACAACGTTGTCAAACGCATTTTCAAATTTCTGCGGTCGACGATGAAATCGAGGAAGCCGTGGTCTAACACAAACTCTGCGCTCTGAAATCCTTTCGGTAAATCTTTACCGATTGTTTCGCGGATAACGCGCGGTCCTGCAAATCCGATCAGTGCACCTGGCTCTGCAATATTGAAATCGCCAAGCATTGCATAGGAAGCCGTAACACCTCCCGTTGTCGGGTCGGTCAGCAATGAGATATAAGGAATTTTTGCACGATCCAGCAAAGCGATCTTAGCAGAGGTCTTGGCCATCTGCATCAGCGATAAGCCAGCCTCCATCATACGCGCACCACCTGAGCGCGAGATCATCAAAAAAGGTTTGTTGTGCTTCAGACTGTGGTCCATCGCGCGCGCAATCTTTTCACCAACAACAGAGCCCATCGATCCACCGATAAAACTAAAATCCATACAGGCGACGACGATCTCGATTCCGTTCATCTTACCATAGGCAGTTCGAACGGCGTCTTTCAATTCTGACTTAGCCTGCGATTCTTTTATTCTTTTTGGATATGCCTTCGTATCGACAAAGCTCAATGGGTCCGCTGATTCCATATTCGCGTCCATTTCAGTGAACTTGCTGTTGTCGAACAGCACTTCGAAATATTCTGCCGACCCGATACGCACATGGAAATCCTCATCCGGAACAACGTAGGCGTTGTTCTTCAATTCGCGGGTGTGAACAATTTTGCCGGCCGGCGATTTAAACCACAGACCATCCGGAACTTCCCGTTTAGCTTCGGTGGGCGTTAGAATTCCTTTATCACTGCGTTTGAACCAAGACATACCTAATATTTCAGATTTGAAATTTCAGACTCCAGATTTCAAAGGTTAAACGACAATGAAATCCGGAATCTGAATCAATAATAAAATTAAGCGATATCGATCGACTTATCGAGATAAACATCCTGAATGGCATTGAGAATTTCAACACCTTCTTTCATCGGGCGTTGGAATGCTTTTCTTCCTGAGATAAGCCCCATACCACCCGCACGTTTGTTGATCACAGCAGTGCGAACTGCATCGGCCATATCACTTGCACCCTTCGATTCACCACCTGAGCTGATCAAACCGGCGCGGCCCATATAACAGTTAATTACCTGGTAACGGCAAAGGTCAATCGGATGTTCCGAGCTGAGTTCCGTGTATATTTTTTCGTCCAGTTTTCCGTAAGAGCTTCCACCTGTATTCAACGCCTTGTATCCGCCTGTGTTCTCGGCTAGTTTCTGCTTAATGATATCCGCCTGAATGGTTACGCCGAGATGGTTCGCCTGCCCTGTAAGATCGGCTGAAACGTGATAATCTTTTCCACCTGTTTTAAAAGCGTTATTTCTGATGTAGCACCAAAGGATGGTACCCATGCCAAGCTCATGCGCACGTTCGAATGCTTCAGCTACTTCAATGATCTGCCGTGTTGAGTTATCAGAGCCGAAATAGATTGTTGCGCCCACTGCAACCGCACCAAGATTCCATGCCTCTTCAACAGAACCAAACATGATCTGGTCGAACTTGTTCGGATAGGTGAGAAGTTCATTGTGATTGATCTTCACGATGAACGGAATTTTATGCGCGTACTTGCGAGACATCGTTGCCAGTACCCCGAAGGTTGTAGCAACACCATTGCAACCACCTTCCATCGCAAGCTTTACAATATTTTCAGGATCGAAATAAATTGGGTTTTTAGCAAACGATGCGCCGGCACTGTGTTCAATACCCTGGTCAATCGGAAGGATCGAAACGTAACCAGTATTTGCTAGTCTACCTGTTCCGTAAAGCCATTGAAGGCTCCGAAGGGTTTGAGGACTTCTATTTGTTTGTGCAAATATTCTATCAACGAAATCGGGACCGGGAAGATGAAGCTGTTCTTTTGAAACAGTTTGGCTCTTGTGCTTTAAAAGGTGCTCTGCGTCTTTCCCTAACAATTCTGCAATATTTCTTGCCATAGATTTTTGTTGGATTGGTTTTTAGGAGGGGACAAAGTTATTAATTATTTAATAGTATGCTAGCCGGTCGTAAAGTTGCGTTTCTAGCGCGTTTTCAATCGTTTTAGGTGATGGAGACCCTCTTCACGAAAGCAAAAAAAGCTACCGGTTCGGGTAGCTTTTCTAATATTTTTGAGGACCTGATTAAAGCTTTTCCTTAATACGGGCAGCCTTACCTTGTCTTCCTTTCATGTAGTATAGTTTCGCTCTGCGAACCTTACCGACCTTGATCACTTCGATCTTGTCGATCGAAGGAGAAGTGATAGGGAAAATTCTTTCGACGCCTACGCCATTTGATATTTTTCTGACAGTAAAGCTCTCGCCATTAGTGCCTGTTCCTCTGCGCTGGATAACAGTACCCTGGAATTGCTGGATTCTCTCCTTGTTTCCTTCTTTGATCTTAACGTGAACGTTGATTGTATCACCGGGATTGAAGTTCGGCAACTGCTCACGCACCTTTGCAAACTCCTGCTCTACTGCTTGTATTAAATTCGCCATGACTCGATGGTTTTAAAAATGGGACTGCAAATATACGAAACGCAAAACAGTTGGCAACATCCGGCAACAAATTAGTTGCTAATTCTGCGGAATTTGGCATAAATCAGCCGTTTGGGCTCCTGTCGCTTTCGTTTAGGAGGCCGGGACGCCGTTGTTTTGTGCGTTCGATTGACTTTTCCATCCGCCACGACTCGATTTTTGCCTCATGACCAGACAACAATACGTCGGGTACTTTCCAACCATTATAGTCCGCCGGCCGGGTGTAAACCGGAGGCGCGATCAAATCATCCTGGAACGAATCACTTAAAGCTGAGGTTTCATCGGACAATACGCCGGGCAATAATCTGATCACAGCATCAGCCATCACAGCTGCTGCCAGTTCTCCGCCTGAAAGGACATAGTCGCCAATGCTGATTTCACGCGTGACGAGATGTTCACGAACCCGTTCGTCAACACCTTTATAATGGCCGCATAAGAAAATCAGATTTGATTTCAGGCTCAGTTCATTCGCTATTTTCTGATCGAATCGCTCACCATCCGGACTCATATAAATAATATCATCATAAGCGCGCAATGATTTCAATTGTTGAATGCACCGGTCGATAGGCTCGATCATCATGACCATCCCGGCACCTCCGCCATAAGCGTAATCATCTACCGATTTGTGTTTGTCGGAAGCATATTGGCGCAGATCAATGACGTTGACTGAAACAAGCCCCTTTTGTTGTGCGCGTTTAAGAATACTGTCGCTAAACGGACTTTCGATCAGACGAGGGAGACAGGTGATGATATCAATGTGCATAATTACAAGTCAAGAAATCCGTCAGGCAAAGAAACGCTCACGAGCTTTTTACTTTTGTTAATACTGGTGATAAACGGGCCGTTCACCGGGATCAGTACTTCCTTGTCGTCTCTAATTACCGAAAGCAGTTTGTTTGGTCCGGCCTGTGTGATTTCGTTGACAATACCAAGATGACCAACGACTTCGTCGTTCACTTCAAAGCCAATAATCTCGTCGTCATAAAATTTTCCCTTACCTGATTTGGGCCTGGAAGACTTCGGAAGATAAATACTGCTTTTTGAAATGTAGTTAGCGGCTTCAGGTGTGTCGATGTCTTCGAATTTCACAAATGCTTTCATTCCGCTAACAGAAATGTTTTCCACGAAATAGGGTACCAATACATTTCCTTTTTCGAGAAAAAGCGATTCAATGGACTCCAGATCCGCAGGACTTTCAGCATCCAGTGAAATAGTTACTTCCCCTTTCAGCCCATGAGGCTTCATTACATATCCAACTTTATAACATTGCGCCAGCTTCATACATTATTAATGAAACAAAAATGCCAATGCATTTAACTGCACTGGCATCCATTGATCTCTTTTAGAAGATTAACCCTCAGCTTCTGCAGGAGCAGCTTCGCCTTCAGCTTCGGCAGCAGCAGGAGCTGGCTGTGCAGCAACTTCAGCCTTCTTACGAATAGCTTCTGCGCGTGCTTCTCTGACTTTCGTTTCCGCATCTCTACGAGCTTTCGCCTGAGCCTGCTTGCTTTCAGAAAGCTTATCGCGTTTAGCCTGGATTTTGTTTTCCTTCGATTTCACCCATTCTGCAAGCTTTGAATCTGCTTGTTCCTGAGTCAGCGCACCCTTGATAACACCAATTTGAAGGTGCTTTCTCAGCATAATGCCCCTGTAAGACAACATCGCCTTAACGGTGTCTGAAGGCTGTGCGCCCTTCATCAGCCACTCAAACGCCAAGTCATCGTTCAGGTTAATGGTTGCCGGTGTGGTTAATGGGTTGTAAGTACCGATTTTTTCAATGAAACGACCATCACGTGGTGCTCTGGCATCTGCAACGACTACATCGAACATCGCCAGTTTCTTGCGGCCGCGGCGGGCCAATCTGATTTTTACCATTGTTGTTTAAATTTGTGGAACTCGTCCGTTTAAAAATTAGGGTTGCAAAGTTAACCATTTCTTGAAGAAAGCCAACTTATTACTTCCAACTTTCCATAAGGATTCCGTGTATGTTCGATTAGCAAACCGACAATAGTAAAGTATAACAATCTGATCATCAATCACATTCGTGTACCCGTGTAGGCGGTTTTTTAAAGTAAACGGCCTTTTTTACATTTGTTCGCTTTCAAAAAACGTCATGGATAAGTACTCGTATATCTCCAATGCAGATGTTGGTTATGTTGATCAACTCTATCAAAATTACAAGAAGGATCCTTCGTCAGTAGACGCCAGCTGGCAGAAATTTTTCGAGGGATATGATTTCTCGAGTCAGCATCAGGGTGCGAATGGCAAAGGAGGCGCATCTAAAGAGGACTCGCTGTCTATAAAGGAAACGCAGGTACGAAATTTAATTTTTACGTATCGCTCGTTTGGACATCTGCTATCGAAGACGAATCCGGTGCGGGAGCGTCGTAATCACAATGTAAATCTTGACCACAAGAGTGTCGGCTTGACTGACGCGGACCTTGACACAGAGTTCGATGTAGCAGCCGAAATTGGAATGGCCAGAACGACGTTACGGAAAATAATCGAACAACTAAAAGTTGTGTATCTAGGCCCGATCGGCTTCGAATACAATTTCATCCGCAATGACGAAATTCGTCAATGGTTTTGCGACAAAGTTGAAAAAGAGTGGTACAACTATAGCCCGAGTAACGAAGAAAAGAAACGGATTCTCACAAAGCTGAATGAAGCTGCTGTTTTCGAGAATTTTCTTCATACCAAATTCCTTGGACAAAAAAGATTTTCGCTTGAGGGCGGAGAGAACACAATCCCCGCTTTGCAAACAATCATTAACAGGGCCGCAGAACTGGACGTAAAAGAAGTGGTAATAGGAATGGCTCACCGTGGACGTCTGAATGTTCTATCAAACATTCTCGGAAAAACATACGAGCAGATCTTTACCGAGTTTGAAGGCAACGTAAATCCGGATCTGACAATGGGAGATGGAGACGTAAAATATCACCTCGGTTATTCGAGTCATATCACTTCCCCGTCCGGGAAGAAAATTTACGTTAAGCTAACGCCTAATCCATCGCACCTTGAAGCCGTTGATCCGCTTGTGATCGGATATACGCGCGGTCAAATCGACGACGAGTACAAAGGAGATGTGAGTAAAGGCATGGCAATTCTCATTCACGGGGATGCTGCCGTCGCTGGTCAGGGTATAGTGTATGAAGTTGTTCAAATGTCAGGTCTGCCCGGATATACAACTGGTGGAACGATCCATTTTGTGATTAACAACCAGGTAGGTTTCACCACTGACTTCGATGACGCGCGAACAAGTATTTATTGTACAGACATCGCTAAAATTGTCGATGCCCCCGTTCTGCATGTGAATGGCGATGATGCCGAAGCTGTAAACTTCTGTGCAAACCTCGCGGTGGAATACCGGCAAAAGTTTGGCAAGGATATTTTTGTTGATTTGTTATGCTACCGCCGCCATGGCCATAATGAAAGTGATGAACCTAAATTCACACAGCCAAAACTTTATAACCTGATTGCAAAACATCCGAATCCTCGTGAAGTCTACGTGAAAAGACTGACTGACCGGGCCGATGTAAATGCAGCAATGGCCGAGGAGCTTGATAAGAACTTTAGAAATCAGCTTCAAGACCGCTTAAACGAGGTGAAGCAAAAACCACTTCCGTATAAGGCGCAAAAAATTGAAGCCGAATGGGAAAAGTTGCGAAGAGCAACACCTGAGGATTTCGATGAATCGCCTGATACAAGCATCAAACAATCAATGATTGATAAGGTTGGAAAAGCGCTGACGAACATTCCTGACGGTTTCAAGCCCATCAAGCAGATCGAGAAATTGCTAAAGGACAGGCAGGCTGCTTTCTTTAAAGAAAAGAAACTTGGTTGGGCCGAAGCAGAATTACTTGCTTATGGTTCGTTGCTTGCCGAAGGAACTCCCGTTCGTATGACTGGCCAGGATGTAAAACGTGGTACGTTCTCGCATCGCCATGCATACCTTTTCGATGTTAATACGAACGCTCCACACTCCAGTCTCGATCATATTGAAAAAGGGCAAAAAGAATTTTTCATATACAACTCGCTATTATCTGAGTTTGGAGTTCTTGGTTTCGAATATGGCTATTCAATGGCAACGCCAAATGCCCTTGTGATCTGGGAAGCGCAGTTCGGCGACTTTGTAAACGGCGCTCAGGTGATGATCGATCAGTTCATTTCTAGTGCTGAATCAAAATGGCAACGCATGAACGGATTGGTAATGCTCTTGCCTCATGGATACGAAGGCCAGGGGCCCGAACATTCCAGCTGCCGTCCTGAAAGATTTTTGCAACTTTCTGCCGAATACAATATGGTTGTTGCTAACCCGACCACCCCGTCGAACTTCTTCCACTTGTTAAGAAGACAGGTAGCATGGCCATTCAGGAAACCGTGCATTGTGTTTTCTCCTAAATCCTTGCTGAGACATCCGGCGGTGATTTCTCCGATCAAGGATTTTACAGACGGACGTTTCAGCGAGGTGCTCGACGACCCGAACGTGACTGCTAAAGAAGTAAAACGTGTCGTTCTTTGTTCAGGCAAAATCTACTATGATCTTGCTGAGGTTCAATTGAAGAAAAAAGTCACTGAAACGGCAATTGTGCGAATTGAGCAACTTCATCCCTGGCCGGAAAAACAACTGAATGCTGTTTTGAAGAAATACAAAAACGCGAAACTGGTCTGGGCTCAGGAAGAGCCTTCGAATATGGGACCTTTATCCTATATCCAACGCATGATGCCAAAGCACGATATTGAGATAGTATCACGCAAGGCAAGTGCATCGCCGGCAACGGGTTATTCGAAAGTGCACAAAGTTGAGCAGGAGAAAATTGTCAACAACGCACTTGGAATTAAATAACGAAACATCCACATCCAACATAAACAAAAATTAATGGCAATACAGGTTAAAGTACCCACTGTTGGCGAATCGATAACAGAGGTAACTATTGCAAACTGGTTGAAGAAAGATGGTGAAAGTGTAAAGCTCGACGAAATAATCGCCGAACTTGAATCAGATAAAGCAACGTTTGAATTGACGGCACCAGTAGCAGGTGTGTTGAAAATTTTTAAAGATCAGGGATCTACCGTTCCCATTGGAGAGCTGATCTGCGAGGTACAGGAAAACGGACAAGCATCAGCGCCAAAATCAGAATCAAAGCCGGCAGCGGTCCCTTCTGCTTCGACGCCACCAAAAGCAACCGGAGGGATCAAAGAGATGAAAGTGCCGGCTGTCGGCGAATCCATCACGGAGGTTACGATTTCTACGTGGTTGAAAAAAGACGGGGATTTTGTGAAGCTCGATGAAATACTTGCCGAAGTGGAGTCAGATAAGGCAACGTTTGAGCTACCGGCAGAAGCGACAGGTATTCTTCGCATTGTCGCAAAAGAAAAAACAACATTGCCAATCGGGGGATTGATCTGTAAGATTGAAATCATGGAAGGTGCTCCGCAGACTGCTGCACCTGCAGCGCAATCCTCGGTTTCATCCACGTCGGGAGGATCAACTTCGTATGCGGCAGGACATCCTTCGCCTGCGGCAGCCAAAATTCTTGATGAGAAAGGAATTGCCACCGGGCAAGTGTCAGGGTCGGGTGTTGGTGGTCGCATCACAAAAGAGGATGCGGTGAAGGCGCAATCGGCGCCGAAAGGTGAAGCCAAATCTGCGGCACCATCCGGACCGCCGGTTATTGCCGATGGCGGAGGCAGAACGGAACGAAGAGAGAAAATGACTTCCCTTCGCAGAACGATCGCCAAACGCCTCGTTTCGGTGAAGAATGAAACAGCAATGCTGACAACTTTCAATGAAGTCGACATGAAGCCAATCATGGATCTTCGTTCAAAGTATAAAGATCAGTTCAAAGAAAAGTACGGCGTCGGGCTTGGCTTTATGTCATTCTTTACGAAAGCAGTCTGTGTTGCTTTGAAAGATTTCCCTGCAGTAAACGCTTCCATTGATAAGGAGGAGATTGTTTATCACGATTATTGTGATGTTTCGATTGCAGTGTCGACGCCGCGTGGGCTTGTCGTGCCTGTGATCCG
>DASPJN010000176.1:0-3484 GCA_035628595.1 Chryseosolibacter sp. | reverse complement strand
TGCTTTGGCGATTGGTGATCTGACGCAACAATTTGCGGATCTTTTTCTGGATCACGAAAAGGAAATGCTTGATGGAAAATTCGACAGCGCTCTTGCGGATGTGAGCGCCTCTCGCGAAGTCCTTAAGAAAATAATTTCAGTATCCGTAGAACGCATTTATAAATCGCGACAGGTCGTGGAGATTGAGGCATCAGGCCACGAAATTCTACCTGGTTTATTGACGGAGTTTACTAAAGCCGGTAGCTATTTGATGGAGAATCGAACCACTTCCAGGAAGTACGATAATCTGTGCCTGCTATTTCCTTCTAACACAATCAATGAAATCAAAAACGCAAATGGAAGTCACTACCTCATGCTGCGATCTGTAATCGATTTTGTCTCAGGCTTAACGGATAAGCATGCGACGTTGATGTTTCGAAAAATCAAGGGTCTCATATAACGCGAAGTCGTGTAAGTTTATCAGTCATATCGCTTCCATCGATTAATAACAAATGGCTGACGAAAACACAAAAATCATTAGTTTTGAAGAATTTTCTTTAATACAACCAGCAATCAACGCTCATGTGGAATAACCTCGCTGCATTCATTATTCGCTATCGGCTGATCCTGATCATCATCATTGGCGCATTGACCCTTTTTATGGGTTATCAGGCATCGCGCGTGCAGATGAGCTATGATTTCGCGCGGACCGTGCCATTGCAGGATCCTGACATGATCATGCTCAATAAATTCAGGGCGCAGTTCGGTGAAGACGGGAATATTATTGCCGTTGGGATCAAAGACAGCGCGCTCTATGAAATGGATAACTTTATCGCGTTTCGTGAGTTCTGTAGAAATGTAAAGCAAATCGGGGGTGTCAACGAAGTGATTGCTTTGCCTGTGTTGAAGATGATCTTGAAAGATGCCGCGAATAGCCGCTTCTATCTCGCAAACATTTTCCCTGAAAAGATCAACGATGAAGAAGTGTACGACAGCCTGCTTGCGCTTACGGCTGATCAGCGCTTTTATATGGATCAATTGGTAAACGAACGCAACGGCGCCACCATGATGTTGATCTCCATTCAAAAAGACGTGATGAACTCCTCACGACGCGAAGGGCTCGCCGCTTCGCTCGTCGAGTTTGGTACTGCATTCGAGAATGAAACAGGCATCGACCTTCATTATGCGGGGTTGCCATTTATCCGGACTGTCATTGCAAATTCCGTCAAGCGCGAGATGCAGATATTCCTTTACGCATCAGCATTGATCACGGGCCTGATCATGTTCCTTTTCTTTCGTTCGTTTCGTGCAGTTTTGTTTTCAATGATCATCATTGCAATCGTCGTCATCTGGACATTAGGAACATTGGCACTATTCGGATATAAGATCACCCTTCTCAGCGGATTAATTCCACCTGTCATTGTAACGATCGGTATAACCAATGCCATTTATCTACTCAATAAATATCATCTTGAATTCGAGCGTTGTCACAACAAGGTTGAAGCCATTACCGGCGTTGTGAAAAAAATGGGTCTTGCAACATTTCTCACGAACCTGACAGTTGCAATTGGCTTTCTTACGTTGTTGTCAACCGACATCCTGATTCTTCGTGAATTCGGCATCGTAGCCGGGATAAATATCATGGTGTTGTTTTTTGTAAGCCTGGTAATGATTCCAAGTATTTTTTCATGGCTGCCGACGCCTACCGAAAAACATCTTCGTCATTTGAATTTTACGATGATGCGTAGTTTTCTTATCGGCGTCGATTCAATGGTAACGAAAAGCAGGTTTTCCATCTATCTCTCGTCCATTTTGCTGGCAATCGTTTCAGCCTACGGGATCATGCAACTCCGCTCGGTATCCTATATGGTCGATGATCTTCCGGCAGATAGCCCGGTAAAACGCGACCTCGATTTTTTTGAAGCGAATTTTGCAGGAATTATGCCGCTGGAAATAGTTGTTGAATTTAAAGGCAAGAAACGAAGGCCAATCCTTGACGTTAAGAATCTTCAAAAGGTTGAGGAGTTCGAAATGTTCCTCGATTCACTTCCTGAAGTTTCGAAACCCGTTTCGCTGATAAGTTTTGTGAAGGCTGCCAAGCAGGCGTTCTACAATAACAACCCCGATCGTTATGCGCTTCCGACAAAACCTGAGGCTGCGTTCATTCTACGATACATGAAGGGTCAGAGTGATAACAGTGGACTGTTTAAATCATTTGTCGACTCGACGTTCACCAAGATGAGAATATCAAGTCAGATTGCGGATATCGGGTCCGTTAAACTGGATTCTCTGGTCACCGGAAAAATTGAGCCGCGAATAAAAGAAATTTTTGTCTCGACTGAACGGGACTCAGTTGTCACCTCTATCACTGGTTCAACTAAGATTTTTATCAAAGGAAATAAGTTTCTCATCGCGAATCTGCAGGAAAGCCTGATCCTGGCGTTTATCCTGATTACCTTGTCGATGGCTGCCTTGTTTGCCAATGTGCGAATGATCGTGATCTCTCTGGTGCCAAACATACTGGCATTGATGATCACAGCAGGTTTGATGGGTTACTTCGATATTCCGCTCAAGGCCAGCACAGCGCTTATCTTCAGTATCACGTTTGGAATTTCAGTTGATAATTCAATTCGTTTCCTTGCGAAGTATCGACAGGAAATTCTTTCTAACAATTTCAACATTCCATTGGCGGTGTCAGAAAGCATCCTCGAAACAGGAAAGAGCATCATGTATACGTCTATTGTCCTGTTTGCGGGCTTTATCATTTTTGCTTTCTCCGATTTTGGTGGCACTATCGCGCTTGGCGTGCTAACGTCAACAACCCTCGTAATATCAATGTTTACGAATCTGATATTGCTACCTGCGTTGATATTAACCTTCGACAGGGCGAAACCGAAGAAAGACGATTACCAACTGATTGACGAATTCGATGCAAGTTTTTATGGTGAAGCAGAGGATGAGGCGATTGATCTGACAAAAATCAAAATTCACAACCGACACTCCGCAGCGGAATAATTCCAGGAACTGAAATTTGAGGTAAGGACGAATTCATCAATTTCTAATTTTCACGAATCTGGAAATTTCAGTTTTGCACGTATCTTTGCGCTCTTAATCGCACTAAAACGTTGTTTTTCAAGCCCATGGCAACTAATTATAAAGAATTCAAGGATCTGAACTTTGCGAAAATAGCTGACGAGGTCCTGGATTTCTGGAGCAAGGACAAAGTGTTCGAGAAGTCGGTATCAAACCGTGAGGCAGCACCGACTTTTACTTTCTACGAAGGCCCACCATCCGCGAACGGCACACCGGGTATTCACCACGTGATGGCCCGTACTGTCAAAGACATTTTCTGCCGCTACAAAACACTGCAGGGATTTCAGGTAAAAAGAAAAGGCGGATGGGATACACATGGGCTTCCCGTTGAGCTGCAGGTTGAGAAACTACTGGGCATTACCAAAGACGATATCGGAAAAAAAATCACGGTCGAAGAGTACAATAAAAAATG
>DASPJN010000175.1:0-6556 GCA_035628595.1 Chryseosolibacter sp. | reverse complement strand
AGCTAAGGTAATCGTGATTAGAAAGTCGGAAGAGTTTCAGTCGAAGCTTGCGCTGTCAAGATTCTGACAGAAATTGCTCCAGATCCGAAAGCAGAAACTAAATCTTTATTCGAAATTTTGAGGATCAACTTTTTCGTTGCGTGCGGGTAAAAAACCGGAACGGCATTCGCACAAGATCCCAGAAAGAATAGTGTGTCTTCTCATCCAGAAAATCAAGTCCGTATTGAATGTCCGTATAGTTTTTTCGCGATGCATAGGTGCGAAACATTCGATCCCACCAGGAAAAAATATTGCTGTAGTTCGTGTCCGTTTCGTGCTGATACCTTGAATGATGGATCTTGTGCATATTCGGAGTTACAATAATGTATTGTAGCAATCGATCAAGTTTATCCGGCAAACGAATGTTGGCGTGTTCTATCTGTGCATGGATGGTCGACAATGTTAGATAAATCAACAACATCCATGATGGTATGCCCAGGAACATCATGCCTGAAAGATTAAATCCAATGCGAATGAGACTTTCAACAGGATGTTGCCTGAAAGTCGTTGTTACGTCAACATGATTATCTGAATGATGAATGCTGTGAAAATGCCACAAAAACGCATACTGGTGAAAAATAAAATGGACGAGGTATCCAGCCCAGAAATCAAGGAAGATGATGCTGAGCAAAAGCTGCCAGCCAATGCCGATCGTAATGTTATTGAAGAACCCGAAGTTGTTCACCTCAACCCATTCTGAAAGCCCAAGTGTCAGAGAGGTAAAAACAAAGTTGATCAGGATCAGTACGACAGCCAGCGAAGCATTTGTCCAGAAATGCCGACTCTTTTTGATTACCAGCGGAAAAAAGTACTCGAGCCCGTACAGCAGAAAGTACCCGATAAATAATATCGGGCCGCTGATGCCCGGATCGGATAGCCATGTCATTGGAGAACTAAATGTTTACTTGAATGATCTGTAAAACATTTGTTCCAGGCCCGGTTGCTTAAAGCGGCCGCCCAGATGACTCGTGATTGTCTGGCTGTTACTGTCTTCGGCGCCACGCGCCGCGACGCAAAGATGTTTCGCCTGGATATGAACCGCTACGTCTTCTGTCGAAAGGATTTCCTTCATCGCGTTGGCGATGTCATTTGTCAAACGTTCCTGAACCTGAGGTCGTTTCGCAAAATGTTTTACAACCCGGTTTATTTTTGACAACCCGATAACTTTATCTCCGGGCATGTAAGCAACATGTGCTTTTCCGAAGAATGGCATGAAATGATGCTCGCAGCATGAATAGAACTGAATGTCTTTTTCAATGAGCATCTCCTTGTAATTGTATTTATTTTCAAAAAGACTGATTACAGGAAAAGAAGCCGGATCAAGCCCCTGAAAAATTTCATTCACATACATTTTTGCAACGCGTTGCGGTGTCTCGCGGAGACTATCGTCAGTCAGGTCGAGGCCAAGTGTTTCCATGATCTCACGAAAGTGAAATGCAATTCTCGCGATTTTCTCCTGTTCACCAAGCTTACCGTTTTCGGAAACAAGCAGGACACTGTTGCCCTCATTCAATAGTTCAATCTCTTTCTTTAGCGCATTATTCATGTTAAAAGCTTACGTTAACCATCTCATTGCTTGCACCCGCTTTTGTCAGAATGGCCTGAACCGCATCCATAAATCCGGGAGGTCCGCACACGTAAAAAGGGAGCGTAAAATTCCTGACATATTGTTTGATGAGATCTTCGTTCAAAATGTCGTGACCAGTACCATTATTATCCCGGGTGATAATATCGATGTAGTGATTCCCCAATAACGATTTCAGCTCTTTTTGCAGGAAAACATCTTCATCTGTTTTATTGGCGAAGAAAAGCTGGCTGGCACCTATGTTTTTGTCAACTGCAAGTTGGCGCAGCAAGGCAATAAATGGTGTGATACCTGCGCCACCAGCAAGAAAAATTCCCGGTCCTTTATTGATAAATGAATCCCATGGATCACTGATAACAACGGTATCACCCACTTCCTTTTTTTCAAGCGCGGCAGTAATACCGTTGTGCTCACGATATATCTTAATGATCAATTGAAGCGTAATGTCTGAGTTCAGACCGGTAAAGGTGAAGGGTGCCGGACCCTGTTGTGAGGGCTCGGCAATCGTAAGTTCAATTGCCTGGCCGGCATTAAACACATAACCACTGGGTTTCTCGAGATGAAACTCGATGACATCGTGGTTCAAACAATGTTTCTTTAATATTCTTACTTCGTGACTCATCCTTAGTCGTTGTTACGAATGACAGTAAGTCGCGCAAGTGAAAACGCTCCGATAGCCATCACGATATCCCGAACAGCTACGTCTACGTATGTCCACGATGCGATCAGTGAAAGAGCAATGCATAAGAGCCAGGCAGCGACGATGTATGCGCCCAATTCTGTTTTTACAAGTACAATAACGCCTGCTGCGATCTCGATCACGCCTACAATGATCATGAAAGTTTCAGTCGACATCGGAAGCATTTGCGCGAAGCCAGGGCTTACATATTGACTCCAATCGACAAGTATGTTCGTGAATTTATCAAGCCCGGCAACGATAGGTACGAGCCCGAATGTTAGTTTCAATGTTAACCACACTGCATCCAGTTGACTGGACGTTCTTGATTTTACGGCTGTTGTAATCATAGCATTTAGTTTTATTTCATGTTGGATTACAAAAGTGATGATCGGTTACAAAAAATGAGGAGAAAATCTGGCAGCAATAAATATGTAAATGATTTTGTAACCGTATGCGTAGCTGTCGATCTAATCAATACTTATGGTAGAACAAAAGAATGATCTGAAACCAAAGCCGGTCGAAACTCACCTGGAGGCTGGCAAAACGTATTTATGGTGTCAGTGCGGTCTTTCGAAGAATCAGCCATTCTGCGACAATTCGCACGTTGGAACGAACATAAAACCCAAAGTGTTCTCCGTGTACACGTCGCGCAAAGTGTGGCTATGTGTCTGCAAAAGGACTAAGAATGTTCCGTATTGTGATGGATCGCACCTGAAGGATTAGCGCGTAAAAATATTTGACAAATTGTAACTTATGGGGGTAACTGTTATCTAACAAGTAAACTGAAACCATGGATGCTTTAAGAATTGCGGATTACGCTACTTGTAAACTTGAAGACTATGCTATTGTCAGACGTGTGCTTGCCGGGGAAAAGGAGTTGTTCGAGATACTGATGCGACGTTATAATCAAACACTTTACCGCGTTATCCGTGGATATCTGAAAGATGAAGACGAAGTTCAGGATGCAATGCAGAACGCGTACCTGAAAGGTTTTGACAAGCTGTACCAGTTTCGTGGAGATGCAACCTTTTCAACCTGGCTGATACGCATCGGCATAAACGAGGCGCTTCTCCGCCTGAAAGATTTAAAACGAAAACATGTGCTTTCGCTGAACGAAATGACAGTTCGCCTGGAAGCTGTAAAAATATCCGATATGCAGATTAACCCAGAGAAGAAAATCATTCGCCAGGAATCGCAGCAGATCCTGGAACGTGCGATCGACTCGCTACCAGAAAAATACAGGGTGATCTACATGTTGAAAGAAATCGAATGCATGGACAATGGCCAGATCTCCGAAGCACTTGGCCTTACCGATTCAAATATCAAGGTAAGATTGCATCGCGCAAAAGCGCTCCTGAAAGAAAGCTTATACAAGCTCTCGGCAGGCGCTGAAGTTTTCGAATTCGGCAACAGCCGTTGTGATGCTATCGTCAACTTTGTGATGAAAGCCATTTAAGCGCCACCTGTTTTGGAAACGATTCCTCGCCTTCGCTGACAGGAGAGTGCCTCGCAGTTTTACGCTAGCAGAAAAATATCTAATATCGCTCTGATTTTTGGATCCTGTCTGCCTGTTGTGGAACTAAAGAACTACTATTTCATTGCCAGCCCGTTGAGCGAGTCGCTCACACATAAAGACTTTTCATGGTTGATGAGCCGCGGCGTTGAAAAAAAATATCTGCGCAGTGCTGTCATCTTCGAAGAAGGCGATCTACCGAAAGGCGTGTATATCTTAAACCGTGGAAAAGTGAAACTTTTCCAACGCACATTATCGGGTTCGGACCAGATCATGAACATCCACGTTGCCGGAGAAATGATCGGCTATCGCCCGCTGCTATCAAACGAACGATATCCTGTAAGCGCAACCGCGCTGGAGCCATGCGCGATCACTTTTATTTCGAAAAAACATTTTCTGACGTTGGTCGAAAGGTCGTTTGCGTTATCAAGTACATTGTTGAAATTTCTTAGCCATGAGTTCACCGTATGGGTGAATACGATTTCGCTTCACTCGAGCACAACCGTGAAGGAAAGACTGCTGCTCAATCTTTTAATTTTATCAGTTAAGTATCGCGAGAAAAACAAGTGGCCGATTCGGATATCATTGGCAAAGGCCGACCTGGCATGTCTTGTAGGTACATCAAATGAAACCCTGGCGCGTATGTTAAAAATTTTAAAAGCAGAAAAATTAATCTCCGCACGCGGTCGCGCATTGGAATTTTCAGGGCCCGATCAGTTAAAAAGGATTCAAAAGACCGTGTCGCTGCTCGCATAAGGAGCCATTGCCTAATTTGTTCAAATTGACATAAGTCAAAATAAAATCCGTCTCATTCTACTATACTTGGCCTTTTTTCCACTTACTTCTCTCACAGGCAGAAATGACTACCAAAACGGACGATAATATCCATCGCGCAGAAGCACCGTCGCCGGGGCTACCTACATTGCCGCCAGCTAACACAAAACGTATTCTTTACATCACAATGCTTGCATTGGTGAATGCCGTGATCGTCGGGTTCATTGCAAAGTTGCTGGTGATGCTGATCGGACTATTCACGAATATATTTTTCTTCGGTACATTTTCCTTTCACGAAACTTCTCCCGCAGAACATACGCTTGGATATTTTGTCATCCTTATTCCGGTTTTGGGCGGCATCATTGTCGGGCTTATGGCGAAGTTTGGTTCACGTGCCATCCGCGGTCATGGCATTCCCGAAGCAATGGAAAAGATTGTCACTGAGGAGAGCAAGATACATCCAATGGTAACAATTCTGAAACCACTGTCGTCGGCCGTGTCTATCGGAACGGGCGGGCCGTTTGGTGCAGAAGGCCCGATCATTTCAACTGGCGGAGCACTGGGTTCCTTCTGTGGACAAACATTGCACATAACTGCGCAAGAAAGAAAAGTCTTGCTGGCGGCGGGCGCAACGGCAGGTATGACGGCAATTTTTGGAACGCCGTTCGCGGCGATTCTTTTAGCTATCGAGCTTTTGCTTTTTGAGTTTTCTGCAAAGAGTTTCGTTCCTGTAATGATCGCTTGCATCACCGGGGCGTGTATGCATTTTGCGCTCTTTTCAACAGAGCCAACGTTTCCAATGCCGGAAGTCACTGGCGTAGACAGCTGGGCGGTATTAGTCTATGCTGCGATTGGCGCAGTTGTCGGCGTTATTTCTGTACTCGTAACAAAAGCAGTCTACGCGATTGAAGATGCATTTGAAAAATTGCCAGTGCACTGGATGTGGTGGCCGGCAATTGGTGGCATTGCCGTCGGCGCAATCGGTTTTGTTGCTCCGCGCACATTAGGTGTCGGATATTATAACATTACGGATGCCCTTTCCGGTGAATTGTCATTGTATGTATTACTGTCACTCTGTCTGTGGAAATTTCTTTCATGGGCGATCGCACTTGGTAGCGGTACTTCGGGTGGAACGCTTGCGCCGCTTTTGACTATTGGCAGCGCGATCGGATGTTTGCTGGGAATGGCCGCGCAGCAATATTTTCCCGAAGTCAATATTAGCATTCCCCTGGCGGCATTGATTGGGATGGCCGCGCTCTTTGCCGGTGCATCACGCGCAATATTAACGTCAATTGTATTTGCAATGGAAACGACGATGCAGGAAAGCACACTGTTGCCATTGATCGCGGGATGCTCGACAGCTTATCTCATTTCTTTCCTGATGATGCGCACAACAATTATGACAGAAAAAATTGTCCGGCGCGGCATTCAGCTACCCGAGAATTACAGACCGGATGTGTTGGAATTAAAAACAGTGGCCGATGTTTATCACGACCTGTCAAGCAGTATTAAATGTAATGCCCACGAAGCAATTGTCAAGCTTAAGCCCATACTCATTGAAAGTGAAGATGAGTTCCTGGTCATAATGAATGAAACTCGCCCAATCGGAATTGTTAATAAGAGAAAGGTTTTTGACGCACGCGACGAAGGGTTGCTCGCCGGCTCGCTGCTGGAGGAACCACCGCTGACGATCTATCCCGATAACACGTTGGATATTGCGCTGGAGATTATGCTGAAGACAAGTCAAAACACACTAGCTGTTGCGGATCGCCACACCAGGGAGATTGTAGGTGTTGTGACAGAATGGGATATTCTGCGAGTGTTTGAAAAACGTTTTATGGAAGACAAGCATATCAAGCAACACATTTCGCTCAAGCGAAACGCATTGCGCATGCTCACGAAAGCGAAGCAAAAAGTTTAGCGTCCTATCACGTTTCATGCTGAAGTGAAGCGCGGGTTACGCGAT
>DASPJN010000174.1:0-6330 GCA_035628595.1 Chryseosolibacter sp. | reverse complement strand
GATAAGGCCTGAATAATTATTACTTTTGAAGACTAAATAACAGCGTATGTATTACTATCGTCTGGGACAAATTCCACCAAAGCGGCATACACAATTTCGCCAGCCCGATGGAAGTCTTTACAAGGAAGAGCTTGTAAGCTCTGAAGGTTTTTCAGGCATCTACTCAAACCTGTATCACATCAACATGCCGACGCGCATTAAAGCGCTGAAGGATCCTGTTAAATATGGCCCAAAGATCATCGACGATTATGGTCTTCGACAAACACATTTGAATACATCTAAAGTCGGAACAACGGGCGATGATTACCTGGACGCGCGCAAGGTTTTGCTGATGAACAGTGATTGCGCGATCTCCATTTGTTCTCCAAAGCAAAGGAAGATGGATTACTTTTATAAGAACGCTGAAGGTGATGAAGTGATTTATGTTCATGACGGAAAAGGTTCGCTTATTTCCCAGTTCGGAAAGCTTGACATCAAGCAGGGTGATTATGTTGTTATTCCGCGCACGGTAATCTATAAACTTGAATTTGAAGAAGGGCCACTGCGCTTACTGATTGTTGAGTCTGCTTCGCCGATTGAAACAGTAAAGCGATACAGAAACCAACTGGGCCAGCTACTCGAACATTCTCCTTATTGCGAGCGTGATATTCGTCCGCCGCACGAGTTGATCACCGAACGCGGAAAAGGTGAATACCTGATGAAGATCAAAAAGCAGGGGTACCTTCATCAATATGTTTACGATTACAGTCCGCTCGATCTGATCGGATGGGACGGCTTCCTTTGGCCTTATGCTTTTTCGATCCACGATTTTGAGCCGATAACCGGACGCATTCATCAGCCACCGCCAGTACACCAAACATTCCAGGCGCACAACTTTGTGATCTGTTCGTTTGTACCACGACTTTTCGATTATCACCCGCAGGCGATACCAGCGCCGTACAACCATAGCAACATCGACAGCGATGAAGTGTTGTATTACGCTGAAGGAAACTTTATGAGTCGTCGTGGGATTGAAAGAGGATCGTTTACACTGCACCCAGGTGGATTGCCACATGGTCCGCATCCGGGAACCGTCGAGAAAAGCATAGGTGCAAAAGAAACACACGAGCTTGCCGTCATGGTCGATACATTCAGACCGTTATATCTGACGACAGATGCCCTGGAGTTCCTTGATAAAAAATATCCAATGAGCTGGACGGATGATTCAGCAGCACCATTCAACGAAGTCAACACACCTTAAGCGGTGTGAATGAGATATTTATTTTTCCGGTCAGCCACCTTCAGATTTGAACAGGTGGCTGATTGCATTTTAAGCGTACGATCACCTCTGAAACTGGCGATTTCATTAACTTTACAGGATGGAAATCGCTTTGTTGTTTGCAGGAGTTATAGTCGGGTTCGTTGTAGCGCGGGTCATTTCACAATCGAAGGCAACAGAAAAAAACCAGTCACTGCAATTACAACTTACGTCTGAGCACGAGAAAGCAAAGGCGTTGCAACAACAGGTAATTGAATCCAAAAAAGATCTTGAATCAAAGCAAGAACAAATCCTGAAACTAAATACGGAGCTCGCCAGTACCGAAGCCGACTACAGGAATTTGCAGGAAAAGCTTCAGGATCAGAAGAAGGAACTTGAATCGCTGCAGGAGAAATTTACCGAACAGTTCCGCAACCTTGCCAACGACATCCTCGAAGAGAAAACAAAAAAATTTACCGAGCAAAACAAGACAAGCCTCATTGATATTCTCAAACCACTCGGGGAGACCATTCACAATTTTGAGAAACGTGTTGAAGACACACACAAGGATAATATCACACGCAACGCCGCGCTGCGCGAGCAACTTGAAAATCTGCAACGGTTGAATTTACAGATGACGCGCGAAGCAGAAAACCTGACGCGTGCATTGAAGGGAGATTCTAAAACACAAGGCGCATGGGGTGAATTCATTCTCGAAAGCATTTTAGAAAAATCCGGATTGCAGCGAGATCGTGAATATTATATCCAGGAGTCATTTACAACAAGTGAAGGAAGGTTACGCCCTGACGTGGTGATACGTTTACCCGAGAGCCGACATGTTATTGTGGATTCGAAAGTAAGTCTTACTGCGTACAGCACTTTTGTAAATGCTTCTTCCGATGAGGAGAAAGCAATTGCATTGAAAGCGCACCTTGTATCGATCAGGCAGCACATGAAGGGACTGGGTGATAAAAATTACGCGAAGAATATTTCAAGTGAAGGCTCGCTCGATTTCATTATCATGTTCATTCCCATCGAGCCGGCTTACATCCTCGCGATACAAAGTGAACGCAACCTTTACGAAGAAGCCCTTGATAGAAGAATCGTTTTTGTTAGTCCGACGTTATTGATACCATCGCTGCAACTGATCAAAAATGTCTGGAAACAGGAGTATCAGAACAGGCACGTTCTGGATATCGCCAACAAAGCTGGTGATCTCTATGATAAATTTGTCGGCTTCACCGAAGATCTGATCAAGATGGGCCAGATGATGGACTCATCCAAAAAGTACTACGAAGAATCAATGAAAAAACTTTCGATCGGTAGTGGCAATCTCGTACGACGTGTTGAAGAGTTGAAAAAGCTCGGTGCGAAAACGAGCAAGAACATCGATTCAAAATTGCTTACCCGCGCAGAAGACCAGACTGATTTGTTTGAGTGATGTATTGTGGTGCGGTCGTGATTGTGAGGTGATATGTTCGTGATGTATCTGGCGGGAAATGATTAACTTAGTTTGAAAGGGGGATTGTCTTAGAAGGGGGGCGAATACGCGCGCAATTGGTTTATTTATGCAGCAGTTAGATTGACTTTCATGGACGAGGATTTATTTGGAAATAAGTTTGATAAGGAAGTTGACGCAGCCCACAAAGAACTTGTAGACTACGATAAGGAAACGTTCGACGAAAGATTGAAACGGTTAAAATACGTTAACAGGGTTTTCCCATTTGGACAGCGAGAATACGGCAGCAGTGAATCCGTTAGAATATTTGATGAAGCTGTTCATTCATATATTTTTGGTTTTTTCATCTCAACAATAATACTAGCGCAAGCTTTCATAGAAAGGCGTTTTCAGGAATATTTTCGGCTTCGTTTTGACGACAAGAGATCAAAGTATACCCTTGATCAATTGCTCAAGGAGTTTCGGAAGACAGGTATGATTGACGATTATTTCATTGATAAGATTGACAAGATAAGGTTAAAAAGGAATCCTTTGGTTCATTTAAAAACCATTGCATAAGGACACACTGATGGCGAGATCTTTTGCCACAAAAAACGACCCGGACACATTATTAGAAAACGATGCGAAGGATGCCTTAGGACTTATGTTAATTATTACGAAAATGAGAGTTTTGTAAAACTGCGCCTATCAAAACGCTATAAATCATGACGGGACGTTGGTGACTAATTATTAATTTGGTCTCGCTGCACGTCTTATACCCAGACGTCGTGAGCCATTACAACCAACCCTCCAAAAGGAGTGTCTAACAATTAAAACATTATGAGAATCAATGCCCCGATAATTGCACTCGTATTACTTGCACTACTAAGTTGTTCAAACGAGGACATCGACATCAATTCATTTAATGACGACCCTTCAATAACAACATTGAATGGCACATGGAGAGTGGTTTCATTCGAAGACATTACCACTAATACCATTGAATATAAGACGCAAGAAAATTCCTGGGACAAAGACATTACTGTGACGTTCAATGACAATTTAAATCCGAACTCATTTTCAGGTCAGGTGACAACAAATTCTGTAGAGGGAGCATTTGATTATGTTGGAGTACGACAATTTAACCTCAGTCGATATGCAAGTACACTTGTTGTGCAACCGGTGTGGGCCGACAAATTTGGAGTAGCAATGACTGACGGAGACGTTTCTTTTAAGATCAACAGAGAAAGACTGAGAATCTACTACGACAATAAAACAAAGAGCGTGACATTGACCAAAGAGTAAATGTAAACGCCAAACCTAAAAAGCCAATTATGACCAAGCAATACATCTTGATTTCTGTAATTGCAATTTTCATGTTAGAAAGTTGCGAGGAAGCCCCAGGTATTAAGGCAGTAAATTCAACTTCTGTTTTAAATGGTTGGGAGATTACTAAATCCACCCATGATATTGACATGAATTCCCGTGATTTGTTTTTTATAAATTCAGAGACTGGATTTGTTGTCGGATTCAATGGTGACATTTATAAAACGATCGATTCTGGGGTATCATGGCAAAAGCAAAATTCAGGGACAACTTTGCACTTATATTCAGTGTATTTTCTAAATCAAAACGTTGGATTTGCTTCAGGGCAAGCAATGAGCGGTTGTCTTGGCGACGATTGCGATAAAGGTAGTGTATTCCTGAAAACCACAGATGGTGGAGAAACATGGACTAAAACATTTTTTAAAGATTATGTACGCATAAAGTCATTGCATTTTTTTAACGAATCGAGAGGGTTAGCCCTGATTTACACACCTGATATTCCGAATTCACGCGATCTTCATATTGCAAAAACTGACAATGGCGGCGATACTTGGGAATTTATTGATCTAGCAATTAAACCCTCTTATAATAAATTTTTCTGTGTTGATGATGTCGTTTTTATAGCTGGGGAGAATCAGAAAATTTTTAAGAGCACAAATTTTGGAGATAATTGGGAAACAATAAATACGCCGATCCCTGCATGGAATGACGTGAGAAATATATATTTCTATAATGAATCCATCGGGTTTGTAGATGGCGTTACCAACTTGCACAAGACAATCGATGGAGGTTTGAGTTGGGAAACAATTGATTTTCCTTTTTCATCGTTTGATGTGGTTCATTTTTTCAATGAAACCGAGGGATTCAACATAGAAAAAGTTTCACAATATGAGGGCGGGGAAATCCCAACCTTTAAAGGGAGTCAAAGCTTTCAAACTTCTAATGGCGGGGAAACCTGGATTCAATCAGATTTAAATAAATCATTATCTCTGGGTCTGACTTATTTTCCACAAAGGGATTTGGGATATGGGGTCAACTTCCCAGCGTTTTACGTGATAAAAAAAGAAATGACAATCAAATAAACTGACACATTCACAGGCTGTACATCATGTCGGTTTAAAGCAAATTACAAGCGTGCACTCACGCTACGGGCATCCAATGATGACAATCGGACTGACAATATTAATAGCAATAAATTCAATCGGACTTGCATTCGAGAGAGAGCTGGCCGCGATCAACTCAACAGATTCAACAGTAAAAGTCCTTGTGCTGCCACCGCACGATCAGATTGCAAACATTGGTGGTTCACCAGACATTAGAGAAACTATTGAAAGTGCACTGACAGACACGGACCAATTATCTGTGCTTCCGTTTCCTTTTAAGCAATTAATGGGTGTACGTTATCAAATGGTTTTTGATAAGAAATACTGTAAATCAATCCTGGAGAAGGTAGAGTGTGACGTGATCGTCATGTCCCAAATAATTACTGACAATGAACGCAAGCCAGGTATCTGGCCATGGTCCTATAAAATCCGAGTATATAACGTACGGACAGGCAGGCAATTGAATTCAATCTATGGCGACGATCTAAATGCTGAAGATTTTCAAAAGGATATTCATAGCAAGGTGAATGAATTGGTGAAGGATATTGAACGAAGCTTTAAGGCCGACTGAAAAATGTGCGCCTGTCACAAAGGAACTCTAAACAACCTTCTGGAAGCACGGTTAATGGCCACAGCTACAACCCGACCTCACATTCCGACGAAGTGAAATAACGGTGATGGGAACTGAAAGTACAAATGCGCGACCTAAAAGTACAAATGTGGGAAGTGAAATAACAAACTGACGAACTCAAAGTACAAACTGTTGGAATTTGAAATACAAGTTGTCGGGTTCAAGTTACAAGTTGTCGGATTCTCATATCAAGGCGGCGACCATGAATGTGCGCGGGACCAGTACGCCGTTTTTGAAGCAGAAACACATTTTCCAAAAGTTGTCTGCCCGAAACCAGTTGACGGACTGATGATTTTTTCCGGAAACCACAGAAAACATACATGCACGATTTAAAGATCGCGAACCGCTGATAGAAGACTCAGAAATGATAACAGTGAAATCAACGTATTGGAGCCGTGTTCAAAGTGTTGGACTCGAAATACAAAGTGTTGGACTCGAAGTACAAACTGTTGGATTTTGAAATACACCTAATTGGACTCGAAATACAAGAAAAATATTACAAGGTACATCGTGTGGGAAATGAAAAACATGCGAAATGACGCAACAAACATCCTGTCGGGTTTGTAGTTCTCTGCGTGGCCTCCGATGTTCGGCG
>DASPJN010000173.1:0-9752 GCA_035628595.1 Chryseosolibacter sp. | reverse complement strand
TTCTGGCTGAATGCATTTGAGCTGGTCAGTAAGAAGATCAAAGTGAAAATGCTAGTGAACTGCTTCATGTTCCTTCTCAAGAATTTTGGTTTCGAGTGTTTTTATACGGATACGCAGATTTGTGAACCACAATCCAATAATAATCCAGCCGACAACAGCCGGATAAAAAACCATTCGCATGCGGTTATCAAGATCGTAGGCGTTAAAGCCGGGGTTTCCACCGCTGCCGGGATGTAGCGAGTCCTGCATACGCGGTATAATAAACAGCAACGGAATCATCGCGAAAAAAGCGAAGATGTTATAGACCGCGCACAGTCGAGCACGCTGCTCGTGGTTTTCGATCGACCCACGGAGTACGAAATATGCCAGGTAAACCAACAAGGCAATCGCAGCTCCGTTTTGTTTCGGATCGCCATGCCACGGTGAGCCCCACGTATAATTAGCCCACAGCATGCCGGTGACAATGCCGATAATTCCGAAGATTAAACCAGTATGCGCGTATTGCGAGCTTTTGATATCCGTTTCGGCAGACGGTTTAAGCAGGTAAGCTGCTGCATGATATACGGAAAAAAGAAGCAGGATCACCATTCCGAACCACATCGGTACGTGGAAATAAATGGCCCGCACGGTTTCATTGAGGATATTCAGACGCGGAGCATCAAAAAGAAGCCCTGCGATGTGAATATACACCAGCAAAACAACTCCCAGTACCTTCAACCATCTATTCATGAACATTAAACCTTGAGCTTTGGACTGCTCGTTAGCTGCGCCAAATATAGGGGAAGAGCAGGTATGCGAGGCCGGTGAGAATGCAATTAATTGCGAATAAGTTTAGAAGCTCGTCGTAACTAACAGATGGGTCGAGACCATCAAGCGCATTTTTTGTCGCGCGAATTGCCATGAGCAAAATACCGATCACAACCGGGAAGCTGAGCACTGCCATCAGGATGTTGCTGTTGTTTGCTTTCGATGCGATTGCGGAGACTAATGACAGTGCTGAAGCGAGTCCAAGTGAAGCCAGCAGGAGAGTTGAAAAGAAAATCAAATGATCCTGGACGGGATTTCCAATGAAGATGGAGAAGAGTATAAAACTCACTACTGCAAGTGTAAAAGATAGGAAAGTGTTGTAAATGATCTTCGCCGCAATAATTTCTTTGGGTCCGGCCACATAATACATGTAAATATTAAGCCCTTTCTTCTCTCCTATAAAACTTTTGGCAACAGTATTCACAATCGAAAAAAGAAGCGTGAGCCAGAAGAGTGCAGACCATGTGGCCTCGGAAAGACTGTTTGTTTTAAGGTTGAAGGTGATGTAGCAAATGAAAATGAGGCTTAGCGAATAAAGCGCCAAGCCTGAAATAACAGACTTTCTACGGAGTTCCAGCTGAAACTCCTTGCTGATCAGTTTGCCGACAGTTCTAAACAATTTGCTTTCGCGCTTCTTTGTCTGCAGAAACCCGGGCGAGCATTTGGTCAAGTTTCGCTGCGCCGATGATAAGGTAGCCGGCAACAAAGGAAATCCAGAATGCGATGAAAAGGATCAGCGCAAGACTTGCACTTGCTGGTTCTTTAAACGTCGTGAAGCCTTTTAGAACTTCGAAGTCCGGGGTGATATAAAGCTGCTTATCAATCGCAAGTATTTCATTATGAATGGCCAAGTCTTCTCGATACACGTCAAGCGGATTTGCAAGCTTTTCGTCACCCAGGAAAACGTTGCCAGAGCCGCGGCTGGTTTTGCCGACGTTTTGGTAATTTTCGAATAGGACTGTCTTTAAACTATCGAGTTTGCCAGATTCTGCAATTAATTTCTGTTTCCTAGCTTCCAGCGTGGTTTTGTTGATGTCCATGCGGCGCTTAATGTATTCGCTATTTTTAAAAAAGTTGATAAGCGCAGTTTCAAGGGGTTTTACCGCTTCCGGATTAAAAACCAAGGCGCTTATTTCAAAAGCATTGTGATTTTGAATATTGATTTTCTCAATTAACCGTTCTGCTATACCCTTCTTCTCAACATCCAATGCACGAAGCTGCTCCTTCAAAATTTCAGTCTGAACCACTTCATCTTCAGTCACAAAAGCTTCAAACTCAAATTCATTTACATTCTTTGCTGTGTTTATATCTATGCCTAAAAACTCAGCAAGCCCCTCCCGGTCCTTTTCCTCGCAAAGCTGGTTTAAGGTCTCAATGTTGCTTTCCAGGATTTCGTGGCTTAAATAATCGCATTGGATAACCATCGACGACTTAAAAAATGTCTTTTTCAAAAGAGAAAAATAAAGGGCTCCCAGGGCCAGGCCGGCCGCAATAACTATGAAAAAGAAAAGTTTATTCCTAAAAAATAGGCTCCTAAGACCAGCAAGCACGCCGATAAAGCCGTTTCCGAACCGAGCGAAACCACGGTTTATCCATGAAAAAATTTGTGTGAATTCGATTTCGTCTGAATTCTGTCCTTTTCCGGTATTATTCATTTCCCTGTCATTATAAAGCGCTGCAAAAATAACACAGAAAGTCTGTAAAACACCTAGTTATGTAATACTCTTTAACTGATGTAAGAATTATATGAAATGACTTTATAAATTTGCGCCCAAAATATCCACGCAGCTGAATCGCTGCACCGATTAACTATCTCATTAACTCATGGAAAAAATTGCAATCATAGGTCTTGGTTACGTAGGGCTACCGCTGGCGGTTGAGTTTGGGAAAAAGTTTCGGGTTATCGGTTTTGATATCAACGTGGAGCGTATTGCGGAGTTAAGAAGCGGTCATGATCGAACCCGTGAAGTAGAACAGTCTGAATTCGAGCAAAGCAAGGCGCTCGTCTTTTCTGATTTAGTCGACAATTTAAAGGATGCCACCGTCTTTATAATCACCGTCCCCACTCCAGTAGATGAATTTAAGAAACCCGACCTGCGTCCTTTAGAAGGCGCCAGTCGAACTGTGGGAAGCGTCTTGAAAAAAGGTGATATTGTTGTATACGAGTCGACCGTGTATCCAGGATGTACCGAAGAGGTTTGTGTTCCAATACTTGAGAAGACGAGCGGTTTAAAATTCAACGTCGATTTCTTTTGTGGATATTCTCCGGAAAGGATTAATCCGGGAGATAAAAATCATCGGCTACCGACAATTAAAAAGGTAACAAGCGGCAGCACACCCGAGGTTGCTGAGCGAGTTGATCTGCTGTATCGAGAAATCATAACGGCCGGAACTCATAAAACCTCCTCAATTAAAGTAGCAGAAGCGGCAAAAGTAATTGAAAACTCGCAACGTGATATCAACATAGCTTTTGTTAACGAGCTTGCGCTTATTTTTGAAAAGGTTGGCATTGACACACAGGAAGTGCTGGAAGCCGCCGGGACGAAATGGAATTTTCTTCCCTTCCGGCCGGGACTGGTGGGCGGGCATTGCATCGGTGTTGATCCATACTATTTAACACACAAAGCAGAAAGTCTCGGATACACGCCGCAGGTCATTCTTGCCGGCAGGCGCATTAACGACAATATGGGGGTTCATATTGCGAATTGTATAATTAAGCTGATGGCTAAAAATCGGTTGCCAATTAACAACGCGGATATCCTTGTACTTGGCATTACATTTAAAGAAAATTGTCCGGATATTAGAAACAGCCGGGTCGTGGATGTGATTAAAGAACTTCAAAGTTTTAATACAAACGTCGACGTATATGATCCGCAGGCAGATGCTTCTGAGGTACATCATGAGTATGGCTTTTCGCTCATCGGGAAGCCATCTAAAAAATATCATGCTATCGTTCTTGCGGTAAGTCACGATGAGTTTACAATGTTGGATCTTGGCATGCTGTCTCATAACGATGCTGTTGTATACGATGTAAAAGGAGTGCTGAATCGTTCAATCGTAACATCTCGTTTATGAACATGAACAAAAAAAGAGTACTTGTCACTGGTGGTGCGGGTTATATTGGTGCTCACACCGTTGTCGAATTGATTGAAGGCGGATACGATCCGGTTATTATCGATGATTTTTCTAAAAGTGATGATACCCTTTTGAAGGGTATTACCGATCTAACGGGAGTAACACCGTCTTTTGTTGAGGGCAACTGTGCCGATCCTAAAGTAATGGTCAAATTGTTTGAAGCGCACGGGCCTTTTGAATGCGTACTGCATTTTGCAGCGTACAAGTCGGTTGGCGAATCTGTGCAGGAGCCCTTAATGTATCATAGAAACAACATTGAGTCTCTACTGACATTGCTCGATGTGATGAAGAAGTTCGGATTGAAAAATCTTATTTTTTCCTCCTCGTGTACCGTCTACGGGCAACCCGATCACATCCCTGTGGACGAAGCAACGCCGTTTAGGCGTGCTGAGTCACCATATGGCGCCACTAAGCAAATATGTGAACGAATCCTTGAAGACTGTTTCAACGCAGGTTATCGGATTGTTTCTTTAAGATATTTTAACCCTATCGGCGCTCATCCGAGCGGAAAACTTGGAGAACTTCCAATCGGGCCGCCAAATAATCTTGTCCCTTATATCACACAAACTGCCATTGGTATTCGTGAAAAGCTTACAGTACATGGCAATGATTATGATACACCCGACGGGTCATGTATCAGAGACTATATACATGTAGTTGATGTAGCGGTGGCCCATATAAAGGCCATGGAATATCTTGCAAAGCTTGATGATCCCACTTGTTATGAAACCTTTAATCTTGGTACTGGGGTTGGTCGGTCGGTTTTAGAAGTGGTTAAAACTTTTGAAGCAACAACGGGCGTTAATTTGAATTATGGTATCGGCCCGAGGCGTTCCGGAGATGTTGAAAAGGTTTACGCTGACCCGGCAAGGCTGAATAAGGCATTCAATTGGAAGACAAAATATTCCCTGGAGCAAGCCCTTTCTCATGCCTGGGCATGGGAGAAAAATTTAGCGTCGCGTTAATTTCATCTAATTTAGCTCTCAATGGACAAGATTAAGATGGTTGATCTACATGGCCAATATCATCGGATCAAACCTGAAATAGATGAAGCTATTGAAAGGGTCATCGAATCCACCTCTTTTATCCAAGGCACCGAAGTAGAGCTGTTTGAATCCGCACTCTCGAAATACATTGGCGTAGATCATACTATTTGCTGCGCCAATGGTACAGATGCACTGCAAATTGCAATGATGGCGCTGAATTTTGAACCCGGCGATGAAATTATCTTACCTGTTCATACGTATGTCGCCACCGCGGAGGTTATTTCATTATTGAGATTGACCCCGGTGTTTGTGGATGTTGACGAACAAACATTTCTCATAGACATTAACCAAATAGAAGATAAGATCACAAGAAGAACAAAGGCGATTGTTCCCGTTCATTTATATGGACAATGTGCGGACATGGAGCCAATTCTTTCGATTGCTTCTAAATATGGGTTGCTTGTAATTGAAGATGCAGCCCAATCGATTGGCGCTGAGTATACTTTTTCTGACTCTACTAAGGAACAGGCCGGTACAATAGGGAACGTTGGTACAACATCCTTCTTTCCATCCAAGAACCTGGGTTGCTTCGGTGATGGAGGTGCGATCTTCACTAAATATAATGAGTTGGCAGAAAAATTAAGAATGATAGCGAATCATGGTCAGCGGGTTAAGTACCACCACGAGATAGTTGGAGTAAACAGTAGGTTGGATACTTTACAGGCCGCGATCCTTTCTGTAAAGCTGAAGCATCTTAATGAATATGTTTTAAAAAGACGCGCGGTGGCAGCTTATTACGACGCTAATCTTCCAAAGGATCTGCTGCAGGTTCCTTTCCGCAGCATAAATTCCACGCACGTTTTTCATCAATACACGGTTAAAGTAGATGTCTCAATCCGTGAGCGATTGCAGCAGTTTTTGTTAACGAGCGGCATTCCGACGATGATATATTATCCGATCCCTCTTCATCTGCAATCGGCTTACATAACTGAAGGCAATCCTGGTCAATTTCCGGTTACAGAAAAATTATCTAAGTCTGTTTTGTCATTGCCAATTCATACCGAAATGACGGAAGAACAGCTAACATACATCGTTTCAAAAATTTCCGAATTTGCCGGATGACCCAATCTGAATATTTTGCGCACCATACTGCTGTTATTGATCCTGATGCACGCATAGGAAAGGGGACAAAGATTTGGCATTTTTCGCACGTTATGAATGGTTGCATAATCGGCGAAAACTGTAGCCTCGGGCAAAATGTCGTGGTATCACCGGCGGTTAAGCTTGGAACAAATGTTAAGGTGCAGAATAATGTCTCAATCTATACTGGTGTTGAGTGTGAGGATGACGTTTTTCTCGGGCCTTCGATGGTCTTCACAAACGTCATCAATCCTCGAAGTGCGATCGTGCGGAAGAATGAGTTTAAAAAAACGTTGGTTAGCCGAGGGGCATCAATTGGCGCGAACGCTACAATCGTATGTGGTCACATCATCGGCGCGTACGCCATGATAGGGGCAGGTGCGGTGGTGACGAAAGATGTACCTGATTACGCATTAGTGTTAGGAAATCCTGCACGGCAGGTGGGTTGGGTAAGCGAGTATGGTCATCGACTATCATTTAATAAAGGCAAGGTTGCTACGTGTCCTGAAAGCGGCCAGATCTACGAACTAAAAGATGGCAAGGTAAACGAAGTAAAATGAAGAAATTCGCATTGATTGGAGCGGCCGGCTACATAGCTCCCCGACATATGAAGGCCATTAAAGATACGGGGAACGTTTTGGTTGCAGCCCTTGATAAACATGATAACGTCGGTATTCTCGATTCATATTTTCCTGATTGTCATTTCTTTACAGAGTTTGAAAGATTTGATAGGCATCTGGATAAACTAAACCGAAAAGGTGAAGGGGTTGATTACATTAGTATTTGCACACCCAATTATCTTCACGATGCACACATTCGTTTTGCGCTTAGAAGTGGCGCTGATGTTATTTGTGAAAAGCCCTTGGTGTTAAATCCATGGAATCTGGAAGCTTTAGACCAATTTGAGAAAGAAACATCGCGTTCCGTTTCTTGTGTACTGCAACTTAGACTACATCCGGTGATTATTGACTTGAGGAAACATGTGTTGATAGCAGGTCAGAAAAAGTATGAGGTAGATCTTACTTATATAACGTCTCGAGGCAACTGGTATTTTTCGAGTTGGAAAGGTGAACTTGCTAGGTCTGGAGGGGTTGCAACCAATATAGGTATCCACTTTTTCGACATCTTGCAGTGGATTTTTGGCCCAGTTGTTCAAAGTTTTGTCTATCTAAATGAACCCAGCAGTGCCTGCGGATTTCTTGAACTTGAAAGAGCTAATGTACGCTGGTTTTTGTCAATTGATTATTTGCATATCCCTGAGTCAATACGACTGCAAGGACTGAGAACTTACCGTTCTCTTAGACTGGAAGGAAAAGAACTTGAGTTCAGTGAAGGTTTTGGCGACCTCCACTCAGCGACATACCGAGAGGTGTTGGCTGGCCGTGGCTTCAGTCTTTATGACGCGGCGCCGTCGGTTCGAATAGTCCATAGTATTAGAACATCCATACCAGTAGAACCGGATAAGGATAGCACCATTCATCCTTATCTTAAGAAGATGCAATGAGGCTCCACATGTAGTAAAGGGCATGATAATGCATTAATACTCCCAAAATGACTTAGACCTTACAACTTCACGACCCTAATCTTTAATTGTTTTATATTTGAGGTTCAAATTAAGTGACAATGATTAAATTTTTTATAACGGCGGTGTTGTCTTCCGCAGCTCTCTTTGCTCCTGCACAACCGTCTGTTCCTCCGAATTTTACGCCTCAGCTTATACTCAGTGGAATCGATCCTGTTTCAATGGCTGCGGACCCGGAGGGACGAATCTTTTTAACTGAGAAGGATGGTAATCTTTTGCTGGTTAAACCTGACGTTCCTGGCAGTACACTTGTTGCTAAATTGCAAGTTGACCAGGCTGGTGAACGTGGCCTTCTTGGCGTAGCTGTTCACCCGGAATTTGAATATAATCATTATATATATCTCTATTATTCAGTTTTAAATGGAAACCATAATCGGCTAAGCCGATTTGTGGTCCATGAGGAGCATATTCATTTGGAGGAGGAAGAGATTTTGTTAGACTTTGAACCCCTCAATGGCTTCTATCATAACGGTGGAGACCTTAAATTCGGTCCAGACGGGATGTTGTATGTATCAACAGGTGACGGATTCAATTCAACAATGGCTCAGAGTCATACTAGTTTGTTAGGCAAGGTGTTGCGACTTCGCGATAATGGCACTATTCCCACAGACAATCCTTTTTACTTTACAAATTCAGGGATTTATAAAGCTATTTACGCTCTTGGATTTCGCAATCCGTTTACATTTTCCTTTAACAATATGGCGAAGCTGTTTGTAAACGATGTTGGAAATACGAAGTGGGAAGAAATCAATAATGTTTTGCCGGGGAAAAATTATGGCTGGCCATACATTGAGGGTCGAGCTGCAGACAATCCAGACGCAATTGTTCCTGCAGATTACCTTGATCCATTTTACGTTTACGACCACGATGTTGGTTGTGCAGTAACTGGGGCGGCTTTTTATGACGGTGATGTTCAATCGTTTCCATCCGAATATTATGGGAAGTATTTCTTCGGTGATTACTGCAACGGAACAATAAGGGCGATTGACCCAATTTCCGGTGAGAAACTGGATTTTTTAACTAACAGTGAGCGGGCTGTTTACATTACTTTTATCCGGGGGGATCTATACTACATGTCATTTCCGGGGGGTAAGCAGGGAAAGTTATGGCGAATATATTATTCAACAGATGATAAGCCTCAAATTGTAATTCAGCCAACTTCTCAATTAGCAACACACGATGAAACTGTACAATTCTCTGTTGAGGCAGCGGGAGAAGGCCCGTTTCAATATCAGTGGTACCGAGATGGATCAGCTCTCCAGGGCCAAGTCAATAAATTGCTTATATTAGAAAATGTTCAGCTTTCAGATAATGGATCTTCTTTTGTCTGTATTGTCTCAAATCAAAATGGCTTCGTGGAGAGTGCCCCAGCTACGTTATCGGTAACTGACAGAGAGAGACCGACGCTAACATTAGAAACACCTTGGGCTGACTATGTGGCTGGTGAACAAATCACAGTAAGCGGTTCGGCATTCGACGCGGTTGATGGCGCGCTGGATCGGTCAAAATTGACCTGGCGTGTTGATTTTCAACATGACTTTCATTCACATCCCCTTGTAACCAACCTGTCGAATTCGAACGAAGTGTCCTTCACCGTTCCAAAGGTTGGCGAGACTTCAAGTAATACATGGGTTAGAATTTATCTAGTAGCGGAAAATTCTATAGGATTAACGGCTGAAAGATTCATTGAAATATATCCGAAGAAATCGACTTTTACGGTTGACGCTTCACATAATGACAATTTGTTAGTGTCCCTTGACGGTAAAGCATATCAGGTTCCATTCAACATCGAAGCAGTAGTAGGGACGACGCGCTCTTTGTTTGGCGCTCTGGAACAGTACAAAGGGCAAAATTTATATTTATTTCAGGATTGGAATAGGCAAATTTACTCAACCGCACTCACTTTTGACGTCGCGGAATCCGATACGACTTTTACAATAAATTATGAGAAAATTTTCCTTGGCAAAGGCACTGGCTTGACCGGTTTTTATTATAACGGCTATAAAAAATTCTCAGGGAATCCTCAACTTGTTAGGATCGATTCAATGATCAATTTTAACTGGTATGCCGGATCCCCTGATCCGGATATTAATGTTGATAAT